>JACIXD010000017.1 GCA_014360645.1 Actinomycetota bacterium
CTACCGTTCTGCCGGCAGGTTGAAACGTTCAAACCCCGGTTTCCTCCTTTCCCCTCGAAGATCCTTGAAGCCACGGGGTGAAAGATGCCCTCCGGAGCGATATCCGAAGATGCTTGACCGCTCAAAGTGGGCTGCATATGCAGTTACCTTTCTCTTTGAGCTGTTTCAGGTCGGAGCTAAGGCCAGGGACCTGATGTGGGCAAGAACCTCGGCGAAGAGAGCACCCGAGATAGCCACCTCCGCCATCTGGAATATGGTCCTTCTGGCATGATTTATGACCCTTGCACCTATCTTTATCAGTTTGAGCTGCACGCTTGAAAGCGACCAATGGGATACCTCACTCGGGAGGGCGAGGCGCCGGAGGAAGTCGCCCAGGTTGTAGGCTAAGACGAAGAGGGCCAGCCTTACCTGGTTGGAGATGAAGCGAGAGCAGGATAGCCGGGTCCAGGAAAGGGCATACTTGCCCTCCTTGATGTGCTGCTCGCATAAGCCACGCTTGTTGTAGAATCTCACCACCTTCTCCGCCTTGGCACTTAGGTTGGTGACGATGAAGCCCACCCTGGGAAAGAGCTCACCCTGATGCCACTCGATCTTGGCGATGATCCTCCTGGATGTACTCCAGGACTTTGCCCGGTAGAAGAAATAGTGGTAGAAGACCTTGGGTTTCAGCGAGGGTCTGCCCACAGGCCTCGTCGTCAGGTGGTCTATTTCCTCGTATGGCCTGCTGTTGGCCTTTGTCCTCATGGCGTAGAGGATGCCTTCATTCTCCAAGTATTCGTAGATATCCGGGGAGGCGAAGGCGGCATCTCCCCTGAAGTAGATCCTCTTTCCCGCGTGCTTGTACCTGTCAACGATGGGCTCCAGCAGGTCCCGCCAGCCATCGGCGGAGTGGACGTTGCCCGGCCGCAAGGTCGCCCCTTCGCAGTCGCCGTATTGGTTGAAGACGAAGAGAAGATGATGACAACGGGAGAGAAAGTGGCGTTGTAGGCCGAGCCCTCCTGGCCGCCGTGCCCGGGGACTCCGACGAGTCCATGTCCAGGATGACCTATCACCCCCGCTATATCGGTGAGCCCAAGCGCCTCTTCCAGCTCCCTTGCCGCCAGCAATCCCGCGTCGGTGGTGACCCTTGGCATCGCGAAATCCCAGCCTAAGATGGGCGTCAAAATCAAACCTCAAACCCGCGTTTTCCGCTTCACCCGCAAGGTTATCCATGTTTATCCTTCCTTTATTGCTGCTGCCGCTGTATTGATGGCTATTTTAGCAATACAAGCGCAGAATCCTTGCTATTTGATACGAGAAATCCGGGATTAAGGAAAACAGAGGGTTAAGCTGAAGTGCGAAAGCTCAACGGAGTTTATCCGCAACCCTATTTGTTTTCCTGACCTTTCCAAGCCTGACTGATCCAAAGATGAAGGAAAATTCTTCTGCTTCCTAGGGCAGCCCCCCGCGATAGCGCACCTAGCACTTGCTATAATCTTACCCAGAGCCGGTTTATATTGCTGAAAAGCAACGAGGTCGGTTTTAGGGTGAGCTCATCTATCAAGCCATTGTGGGGGTGCGTGCATGAGCATCTTCGACCTGCGGGACGCCGTCATCGACGAATACAAGGACTACATCAGCAGCTTCCTCCTCATCCAGGACGAGCGCATCCGCGATTTCGTGGAAGAGGAGCTCTTACAAAAGGGGACCCTCTGGCCGCCCGCCCTCCTGCAGCTCAACCCCTCCTACGAAAAAGCGGCCACCATCGAGCAGCTGGTCGAGGAAGGGAAGCTCCATCCCGATTGCGCCGATATCTTCCGTGACCGGGACGGGGGCTCCATCACCCTCTTCCGGCACCAGCAGGAGGCCATCGAGACGGCCCTCTCCGGCAAGGGGTTCGTGGTCACCAGCGGCACCGGCTCCGGAAAGAGCCTCACCTACTTCGTGCCCATCATCGACGCGGTGCTAAGAGGCGACACCTCCGCCCACAAGGTGTGGGCCATCATCGTCTATCCCATGAACGCCCTCGTGAACTCCCAGCACACGGCCCTCGAGGAACTGGCCGAAGCCTACAGGGAAAGGACTGGCCGGGATTTCCCCATCCGCTTCCACAAGTACACCGGGCAGGAGCACGCCAGCCGCCTGGATATCCAGAAGGAGCCCCCCCACATCCTCCTCACCAACTACGTGATGCTCGAGCTCATGATGGTGCGTCCCGAAGAGCATATGTTCGTGGACCGCACCACCACCGGCATCAAGTACCTGGTCATCGACGAGCTCCACACCTATCGCGGGCGCCAGGGGGCGGACGTGGCGCTGCTCATCCGCCGTCTGAAGGAAAGGAGCGGCAACCCCGGCCTGGTCTGCATGGGGACCAGCGCCACCATGATCGCCGCAAGGACCGCCACCCCGCAGGAGAGGCGCCAGGCCGTGGCCGCCTTCGCGGGGCAGATCTTCGGCACGGCCTTCGGGCCGGAGCAGGTCATAGAGGAGACCCTGGAGAGCGTCGCCCCGCTGCGCCGCGACCTGGCCCTGGAGGAGCTCAAGGCGGCCATCGAGGCCCCCCTGCCCGAAACGCCCGAGGAGTTCCTGCAAAGCCCCCTCGTCTCCTGGGCCGAGGCCAATTTCGGCCTCGAGGAGGAGAAAGAGGAGGAAGAGGGAAAGCTCCGCCGCAGCGCCCCCATCAGCCTGGAGGAGGGAGCCCGGCGACTGTCCGAGGAAACGGACCTGGACGAGGCCACGTGCAGGGAGGCGCTTAACCGCGTCTTTTTGGCCGGGGCGACGCTGCGCAACGACAGAGGCGAGCCCCTGCTCTCCTTCAAGCTCCACCAGTTCATCGCCCAGGGCAACCGCGTCTTCGCGACCCTCGAGCCCCGCCCTGAGCGCGTCTTCGACCTCGAGGGGCGTGCCTCCACCGACCGCGGCGGCGGCCCTCTCCCCCTCTTTCCCTTGAAGTTCTGCCGCATCTGCGGGATCGATTACTACGAGGTGCTCAACGACTCCCAGGAGAAGCGCTTCGAGCCGGTGAGCGACGAGCTCGACTGGGAAGAAGGCTCGCAGGGCCCGGGCTATCTCCTCCTCGCCCCCGAGGGCGCTGAGGTGGAGTGGGGACCCGAGAACCTGCCCTCGGAATGGCTCACCGACACGGGAAGGGTAAAAAACACATACAAAGACCATGTCCCCCGGCCGGCATGGGTGAGCCCCGACGGCACCTATTCCGAGACCCCTGCCGAGGGCACGGCGAAGGCCTGGTTCCAGCCGCGTCCCTTCCGCCTCTGCCTCAACTGCGGGGTCTTCTACGGCAGGGGGAGCGAGTTCAGCAAGCTCACCGGCCTCTCCAGCGAGGGGCGTTCCACCGCCACCACCGTGCTCGCCCTCTCCGCCCTGGAGAACGCCCCCACGGGCGACATCGAGGCTTCGGCGCGTAAGCTCCTATCCTTCACCGACAACCGCCAGGACGCCAGCCTGCAGGCGGGGCACTTCAACGACTTCGTGCAGGTCTCCCTCTTGCGCGCCGCCATCCATGCCGCGGTCGAGGAGGCGGGTAAGCTGCGCTACGACGAGGTCGCGCCCAAGGTGGCGGAGAAGCTCGGCCTGAGCTTCCGAGACATCGCCGCCAACAAGGAGATAGAGCCCGACACCGCTCCCGGCAGGGAGGTGCTCCGGGATTTCACCGCGCTCATCGAGTACCGCATCTACGAGGACCTGCGCCGCGGCTGGAGGGTGGTGCAGCCCAACCTGGAGCAGTGCGGGCTGCTCGTCATCGACTACCTGGGAATGGAGGAGCTCTGCTCGAATGACGAGGCCTGGCGCGAGCTCGAGCCCTTCGCCCAGGCATCCCCGGAGAAGCGCCGGGAGGTGCTCGTGGCCCTCCTCGACCATTTCCGCCGCCAGCTCGCCGTGCACGCCTCCTGCCTGCAGGAGACCGACCAGGCACAGCTCAAAAAACGCGTGCGGGAGCGCATCGACGAGCGCTGGGGCTTCGAGGAGGCCGAGAGGCTGCGCCCCGCTGTCCGCTTCATCCTCCCCGGACAGGAGGAGAGCCTCAGGAACAGCTTCAGCCTCTCCGAGCGCAGCCTCATCAGGCGTTACCTCAGGCGCGCCCTGCCCGCCTTCGATACGGAGTACGCCGACAACGTGCTCCGCCTGGTGGACATCCTCTGCGCCCACGGGCTGCTCCGGAAGGAGAGCGAGAGGGGGGTCTCCTTCGTGCGCCTGGAATCATCTGCCATCATCTGGAAAAAGGGAGACGGCAGGCCCGCGGGCGAGCCCATCTACCTGCGCCGCTCCGAGGACCCCGTCTACCAGAGGGCGGAGCGGGAGGCCAACCGCTATTTCCGGGATTTCTACCTGCGTTCCTCCGCCCTCCTCCGGGAAGCCGAGGCACGCGAGCACACCGCTCAGATAGACTACGAGCGCCGCGAGGAACGGGAGAGGCGTTTTCGCAACGGCGAGCTCAAATGTCTCTTCTGCTCCCCCACCATGGAGCTGGGCATAGACATCGCCGACCTGCAGCTGGTGCACCTGCGCAACGTGCCCCCCACCCCGGCCAACTACGCGCAGCGCAGCGGGCGCGCGGGGCGCAAGGGCGACCCCTCCCTGGTCATGACCTACTGCCTGGCGGGGAGCGGGCATGACCAGTATTTCTTCCACCACCAGCGGGAGATGGTCTCCGGGGCCGTACAGCCCCCGCGCATCGACTTGACCAGCGAGGACTTGGCCAGGGCCCACCTGCACTCCATCTGGCTGGCCAGGGTGGGCCTCTCTTTGGGACGCTCCATCACCGACATCGTGGACGTGCGCCAGGAGGGGATCCCCCTCACCGAAGACGCCCGCAACAAGATCGAGCTCTCCGAGTCTGCCTTCAAGGAGTGCCTGGAGGAGGCCAAGAGAATCTTTTCCTCCTGCGCGCCGGATATCGAGAAGGCCGCCTGGTACGGCGAGGATTGGATGGAGAAAGCGCTCAGGCGGGCCCCCGAGGAGTTCGACCGGGCCTTCGACCGCTTCCGCGAGCTCTACCGGGCGGCGGACCGCCAGTTCGTGGAGGCGAGCGACCTGCTGCGCTACCGCTCGGGGGACCGCGGCGAGATAGAGAGGGCGGAGAGGAGCCGCGCGGAGGCGGAGCGCCAGATAAGGCTCCTGCGCAACGAGACCACCTCCTACCAGGAGTCGGACTTCTACCCCTACCGCTACCTAGCGAGCGAGGGCTTCCTTCCCGGCTACAACTTTCCCCGCCTCCCCTTGAGCGCCTTCCTGCCCCGCGAGAAGGGCGGCGACTACGTGGACCGGCCGCGCTTTCTGGCCATCTCGGAGTTTGGCCCCGAGAACCTCATCTACCACGAGGGGGCGAAGTACCGGGTGACGGGGCTCAGGACCTCCCTCACCGACCTGGACCAGAGGCGCTTCCAGGTGAAGCTGTGCAAGGCCTGCGGCTACCTCCACTCGGACGAGACCACGGAGATATGTCACCATTGCGGGAACAAGCTCTCAGGCGACGGATACACCTTCGCCGTCCTGCTCGAGGCCACCAACGTCTATACGCGCCGCAGCGAGCGCATCACCAGCGAGGAGGAGGAGAGGCTCCGCCGCGGTTTTCACATCACCACCCATTTCGAGTTCGCCCCTGCGAGCGGGGCGAGCGAGGGACGCATACCCGCGAGCGTGAGCGACGCCGGCGAAAACCCCATCATCAGGCTCGTCTATGCTCCCGCGGCCACCATCTATCGCATCAACCACCGCTGGCGGGCGAGCAGGGAGGACGGCTACCTCTTAGACTTCGACACCGGGGAGTTCGTAAGACGCGGCGGCAACGGAGAGGGCGCGGGAGCTGCCTCCGCCGGGCGGGTGGAGCTGGTGCGCCTCTTCGTGCGGGATACCATGAACATCATCCTCCTCTACCCGGGCGGGGAGGACATGGACTGGTCCGAGGGGACCGAAGCCACCCTCGAGCACGCCCTGCGCCGCGGCGTAGAGCAGGTCTTCCAGATAGAGCACACAGAGCTCGCCTCGGAGCGCATCGGCGAGGGCGAGAGGCGCGGCATCCTCTTCTACGAGGCAGGCCAGGGAGGCTACGGCATCCTGCGCGCTCTCGCGGAGGAAAGGGACGCATTCGCCCGCGTGGCAAGAGAGGCGTTGGCGATATGCCATTACGACCCCGAGACCCTTGAGGACCGCGGCGAGGGGTGCTCAAGCGCCTGTTATGACTGCCTCCTCTCCTACACCAACCAGCGCGACTATCCCCTGCTCAGTCGCTCCCTGGTCAGGGACCTCCTGGCACGGCTTGCCCGCTCCGAGACCCACCCGCATGTAAAGGGCAGGGACTACGAGAGCCACTACGGGTGGCTGCGCGCGCTCACCGATTCCCGTTCCGAGCTGGAGAGGAAGTTCCTCGACCATCTCTACGGGACGCGGCGCAGGCTGCCCGACGACGCCCAGCGTCCCCTGGAGGACTACCCCGGCACCATCCCCGATTTCTACTACGACAGGTACACCTGCATCTACTGTGACGGCTCGGTGCACGACGATCCCGCCCAGAGGGAGAAGGACGAAAAGATACGCCGGGAGCTGGAAGACCTTGGATACCGCGTCATCGTCATCCGCTACGACCGGGACCTGGAGGAACAGGTGGCCGCCTATCCTGACGTCTTCGGGGAGGCCAAGGCATGAGGCAGGCATGGTCGTTTCCCGTTCCCCTTGGGCATTGGCCTGGAGCACAAGGAGCAGGGCTGCGGGCACGGCAGAGCGGGAAACGCCAGGCGTGAAGCACAGGGGGTAATGCCCATGCATACGGAGGATGCGTTATGAGCGACGGATTTGCTGGCGTGGGGTCCATCGTGCGCTGCCGGGAACGCGAGTGGGTGGTCCTGCCATCGCAGCGTGAGGACATAATCATGCTCCGCCCCCTGGCAGGGGGAGAGGAAGAGATCTGCGGCGTCTCTACCCAACTGATGAAGTACGGCATCGACACCATCACTTCCGCTGACTTTCCCCTTCCCAGGCCCGAGGAAGCGGGCGACGCCACCTCGGCAGGGCTCCTCTTCGACGCCGCCCGCCTCACATTAAGAGACGGAGCCGGCCCCTTCCGCTCCCTGGGGCGCATCTCGGTGAGGCCCCGCCCCTACCAGTTCGTGCCCATGCTCATGGCCCTGCGCCTCGACCCCATCCGCCTGCTCATCTCAGACGACGTGGGGGTGGGAAAGACCATCGAGGCGGCGCTCATCGCCCGCGAGCTCCTGGACCGGGGTGAGATCAAACGTATCTGCGTGCTCTGCCCGCCCTACCTCTGCGACCAGTGGGCGAACAAGGAACTCAAGGAGAAGTTTCACCTCGATGCGGTGATCATCAACTCGGGCACGGTGAGCTCGCTCGAGCGCCGCCTGCCCCCCGGCGACCACAGCATCTTCAGCTACTTTCCCTATACAGTGGTGAGCATCGACTACGCCAAGAGCGAACGCCACCGCCAGAACTTCCTCGCCAACTGCGCGGAGCTGGTCATCGTGGACGAGGCCCACGGGGCCGCGCGCCCCTCCAGCCGTTCCGCCACCCAGCAGCAGCGCCATGCGCTCCTGCGCGAGCTGGCCAAGGATGAGGACCGCCACCTCATCCTCCTCACCGCTACCCCCCACAGCGGGGTGGAGGAGGGGTTCCTCTCCCTTTTGGGCCTGCTAGAACCAGACTTTGAGCGGCTCAACCTGCAGAACCTTACGGAAAAGGAGCGTGACCGCCTGGCGCGACACTTCGTGCAGCGCCGCCGCGCCGATGTGGTGGACTGGCTGGGGGAGAAGACCCCCTTCCCCGAACGCAATACAAGCGAGGCCAGCTACGACCTCTCGCCCCCCTACCGCAAGCTCTTCGACGGCGTGTACGAGTTCAGCCGCGAGCTGGTAGCCTCGGGGGAGACCTTGAGCGGCTGGAAGAGGCGGGTGCGCTACTGGACCGCCCTGGCGCTTCTGCGTTGCGTCATGTCCAGCCCCGCCGCCGCCTCCACAGCCATCGGCAAGCGCTTAAAGGGTCTGGGCGAGGAGATGGAGGAAGGCGTCCTCGAAGACGATTTCCTCCCCTCCATCTACGAGACGGAGGACCGGGAAGCGACCGACCTCCAGCCCTCCCAGGTCATCGAGGAGGGGGCGGAGGAGCTCACGGATCCCGAGGCAAGGAGGCTTCGCGCCTTCGCCAGGCAGGCCGAGTCCTTGAAGGGCGGCGACGACCGCAAGCTGGAGAAGTGCGCAGAGATCGTGGAAGGCCTCCTCGACCAGGGGTTTTCCCCCATCATCTGGTGCCGCTACATCGCCACCTCCGACTACGTGGCCGCGGAGCTGTCCCGCCGCCTCGCCCGCCGCTATCCCGAGCTGCGCGTGGTCTCGGTCACCGGGGCCCTCTCCGAGGACGAGCGCAAGCTCAAGGTGGAAGAGCTTGCCAGCTTCCCCCGGCGGGTACTGGTGGCTACCGACTGCCTGAGCGAGGGCATCAACCTGCAGGACCACTACAACGCGGTCATCCATTACGACCTCCCCTGGAACCCCAACCGCCTGGAGCAGCGGGAGGGGAGGGTGGACCGCTTCGGCCAGACGGCCTCGGTGGTAAAAGCCGTCCTCCTCTACGGCCGGGACAACCCGGTGGACGGGGCGGTTCTCGAGGTGCTCCTGCGCAAGGCCAGGTATATTCATAGATCTCTTGGGATATCGGTGCCCGTGCCCGTGGACAGCGAGACGGTGATGGAGGCGGTGCTTGAGTCCCTCTTCTTCCGCGGCAGGGACGCCTCGCAGATGCAGCTCTTCGATGCGCCCGAGGCTCGGGAGCTGGAGCGCCTCTGGGACCGCGCGGCGGAGCGCGAGAAGGAGAGCCGCACCCGGTTTGCCCAGCGGGCTTTAAAGCCCGACGAGGTGGAGCGCGAGCTTAAGGAGTGCGACTCCGTGCTGGGTGACCCCGGCGCGGTGCGGGACTTCGTGCTCGAGGCCTGCAACCGCCTGGGGGTGGGATGCCGGCGAAAGGGCGAAGGCACCTACGAGCTCTCCTCCCTCGACCGCCTCCCCGCCCGCGCGCGCGAGGCCCTGCCGCAGGAGGAGAGGCTCCTCCTCGCCTTCGAGGCCCCCGCCCCGGAGGGCGCGCTCTACGTGGGGCGCAACCATCCCTTCGTCACCGCCCTGGCGCGGCACCTCATGGAGGAGGCCCTGGCCGGGAAGCCGGACGCCGTGGCCTCGCGCTGCGGGGTCATGCGCACAAGCCGGGTCGGCAAGCGCACCACCCTCATGCTCGTGCGCTGCCGCTACACCCTGACCACCCCGGACGCAGGAGACCTGCTGGCGGAGGAGGTGCTCCCCCTGGCGTTTGTCGGCACCCCCCAGGACGGGGTCACCTGGCTTCCCCGCGAGGAGGCCGTGGCCCTTCTGCGCGAGGCGGCGCCGGAGGAGAACGTCGCCCCCCAGGCCCGGGCGGAGGCCTTGGAGAGGGCGCTTTCCTGGTACAAGGACCTAAAAGGCGAGATTACGGGGATATTGGAGGAGCGCGCCCGCGCCCTGCAGGCCTCGCACAAGCGGGTGCGCGAGACGGCCAGGGTAGCCCGCCGGGGCGTGGCCGTCACCCGCCACCTCCCGCCCGACCTCTTGGGACTCATGGTGCTCTTGCCCGTCCCCAAGGGGGTGAGGAGGTGAGCCGCTTTCCCAGCCTCAAGGTGGAGGGAGGACTCCTTTCCTTCGACCTCATCGAGGACATCGCGGAAGGCGAAGCCCCGGGGCAGAAGCCGGCGGACTTCGGCCTTCCCGCCAAGGCGCACTTCCTGGACGAGGTGGCCGATGCCTGGGCAGCAGCCCGCCGCTACTGGGAGGCCTTCCGCGCCCGCCTGGAGCAGCTGCCGGAGGAGGACCTCGCCACCAGCGCCACCCGCGACGGCTGGGTCATCCCCCTCCTGAGCCTCTTGGGATATGAGCTCGCCTACCGGCCGCGGGCCCAGGTGGTGGACGGCCTCACCTTCGCCGTAAGCCACGGCGCGGACTCAGGTGAGGACTCTCCCCCCGTGCACGTGGTGGGCTGGCGCCAGGAGCTGGGCAAGCTCCCGCCCACCGGCCGCCCCCGCCTCGCCCCGCATGTGCTCATGCAGGAGTACCTCAACCGCACCGAACACCTCTGGGGGCTGGTCACCAACGGGCGCGTCCTGCGCCTGCTGCGCGACTCCCAGCTGCTCTCCCGCCAGGCCTACATCGAGTTCGACCTCGAGGGCATGTTCGAGGGGGCGAGGCTTGCCGACTTCGCCCTCCTCTGGCGCCTGGCCCACCGCACCCGCCTGCCTCGAGGCATGGAGGACGCCCCCTCCTGCCTGCTGGAGCGCTACTACGCCACCAGCGTGGAGCAGGGAGGGAGGGTGCGTGAGAGGCTGCGCGACGGGGTGGAGCGAGCCCTGGAGGTCTTCGGGAACGGCCTGCTCTCCCATCCCGAGAACGGTGAGCTGCGGGAGAGGGTGGCGGCGGGAGAGATCAGGCCCGAGGACTTCTACCGCGACCTTTTGCGCCTGGTCTACCGCCTGCTCTTCCTCATGGTGGCGGAGGAGAGGGGCCTCATCTCCCCCTCCGAGGTCTACCTGGAGCACTACAGCCTGGAGCGCCTGCGCCGACTGGCCGACCTGCGCATCTCGGGGGAGGACCACCGCGACCTCTGGATATCCCTGCAGGCCACCTTCGAGCTCTTCCGCAGGGAGGAGCTGGGGGCCCTGCTCCAGCTCCCGCCCTTGAACGGCGAGCTCTTCGCAGCGACTGGTCTCGACCGCTGCGCCCTCTCCAACCGGGACCTCTCCGCCGCCCTGCGCGAGCTCTCCACCTACACCGAGGGCCCGCGCTGCCCGCGCCGTCGCGTCAACTACTCCGCCCTGGACGTGGAAGAGCTGGGGAGCGTCTACGAGAGCCTCCTCGACTACCATCCCGCCTTCCTGGAAAAAGACGGGAAGACGGCCTTCCGCCTGGTCACAGGTACGGAGCGCAAGACCACCGGCTCCTACTACACCCCGCCGGCGCTCGTGGGCGAGCTCGCGAAAAGCGCGCTTGAGCCGGTGCTCCTCGCCCGCTTGGATAAGGCGAAGGGCAAAGAGGACAAGGAGAGGGCCATCCTCTCCATGAAGGTGTGCGACCCCGCCTGCGGGAGCGGCCATTTCCTGCTCGCCGCCGCCCGCCGCCTGGGCAAAGAGCTCGCCCGCGTGCGCACGGGCGACGAGGAGCCCGCCCCCGAGGAGGTGCGCCCGGCGGTGCGAGAGGTCATCTCCCACTGCATCTACGGGGTGGACAAGAACCCCTTAGCGGTGGACCTCTGCAAGGTGGCGCTGTGGATAGAGGGCCATGCCGAGGGCAGGCCCCTCTCCTTCCTCGACCACCGCATCCGCTGCGGCGACTCCCTGGTGGGGGTGTTCGACCTGAAGGTACTGGAGGAGGGCATACCCGACGAGGCCTTCAACCCTGTCTCCGGAGACGACAAGGCCCTCGCCAAATCGAAAAAGAAGGACAACAGGGCGGAGAAGACCAAGAAGGCGGGATGGCTCTCTATGCAATTCGAGGCGGGTTCGGACATCGCGGAGCTCTCACAGGCCTACCGCGCACTCTCCGAGATACCCGACGACACCCCGGAACAGGTGCGAAGGAAACAGGAGGCCTACGAGAGGCTTAAGGCGGAGGGGAGCAGGTGGTGGCGGGACATGACCGCCTGCCACCTCTGGACCTCCGCTTTCTTTGCGAACCTGGATACGGATAGCTGCCGGGAGAGGGCCGTCCCCACCACCCAGGTCCTGCGCGACTACCTGGCCTCGGGGAGCGTGGACGGGCGCTTTATCGGGCACGCCTGGGAGGCGGCGGTGCGCCACCGCTTCTTCCACTGGCCCCTGGAGTTCCCCGAGGTGTTCGAGGCGAGAGGCTTCGACGTGGTGCTCTGCAATCCTCCCTGGGAGCGCATCAAGCTACAGGAGCAGGAGTTCTTCGCCACCCGGGAGCCCGAGATCGCCTTGGCTCCCAACAAGGCGGCACGAGGACGCCTGATCAAGCAACTTCCCGAGACCAATCCATCCTTGTGGTCTGAATACCTGGATGCTCTGCATTATGCCGAGGCACAGAGCAAGTTCCTGCGCCAATCCGGGCGCTTCCCCTTATCCGCCCGGGGAGATATAAACACATATTCTGTCTTCTCCGAGCTTTTCAGCGAATTGATAAATGCCAGCGGCAGAGTGGGGATCGTCGTGCCCACGGGCATCGCCACCGACGACACCAACAAGCAGGTCTTCTCCCACCTGGTGGATGGGGGGATGCTCGTAAGCCTATATGACTTCGAGAACCGGGAGAAAATATTTCCCGCGGTTGATAGCAGGCAGAAGTTCTCTCTCCTCACCCTTCGTGGTGACCTCGCCGCGAAAGCTCCCACCCGCTTCGCCTTCTTCCTCACCCGCACAGAGCAGCTCAAGGACGAGCGGCGCGTCTTCTCCTTAAGCGCGGAGGACTTCAAGCTCCTGAACCCCAACACCCGCACCTGCCCCATCTTCCGCACCCGCCAGGACGCCGAGCTCACCAAGTATATATATGAGAGGGTGCCGGTGCTGGTGAACGAGGCCACGGGCGAGAATCCCTGGGGCGTTAGGTTCATGACCATGTTCCATATGTCCAACGACTCCCACCTCTTCCGCACCCGAAAGGAGCTCGAGGAGGCCGGCTACCGCCTCTTCGGCAACCGCTTCATAAAAGGCGAAGGCAAAGACCAGGAAGTCTGGCTGCCGTTATATGAGGCGAAGATGATCCACCAATTCGATCATAGGTTCGGCACTTATGAAGGTATTGAAGTCCGCACCAATGCCCAGATTCCCACTCCCAGCGAAGAACAACACGCCGACCCCAATTACTTGGTCATGCCTTGGTATTGGGTCGAATCCCGGGAAGTCGACGCGGCCTTGAGAAGCTACTCACAAGGTTGGCTTTTTGGTTTCCGTGATATTGCCAGGTCAACCGATGAACGCACGGCGATATTCACCCTTGTCCCCCGCACCGCCGCCGGCCACAAATTCCCATTGATATTCCCCAAAGCGAAAGAAGCTTTTGTGATAGCGATTCTAGCACCAAATACAGACAGCATTGTTTTTGATTATTTTGCAAGACAGAAAACCGGAGGCACAAATCTAGCATATTTCTATTTGAAACAATTTCCATTCCTTGCTCCTATGCACTTATTTAAACAAAAAGCCCAACATATCACATCAACTTTCTTAGAATTGATCTACACCTCCTGGGATATCAAGCCCTTCGCCGACGATGTTTGGCGTGAGGCAGATGAGGAGCTCCGCCATGCCATCAAAGCCCAATGGGAGGAGAACAAGAAAGATACCGGCGGCCTCATCTGGGACCCGCCCGAATGGGCTGAGATAGCAGACGATGGCATCCCCCTCCCGCCCTTCAAGTGGGACGAGGAACGCCGCGCCCGCCTCCGCGCAGAGCTCGACGCCATCTACGCCAAGCTCTACGGCCTCAACCGCAAACAGCTCCGCTACATCCTCGACCCCGCCGACCTCACGGAAAAGGAGCTGGAGAACATCCTCGACGACTACGAGGAGGTGGAAGACCCCTTGGACGAGGAGTCCTACCGCGCCCGCTGCGAGGCCTCCACCTTCCCCGGCGAAACTTTCCGCGTCCTCAAAGAGAAAGAAATCAAACAATACGGCCACTACCGTACTCGCCAACTAATCCTCGAAGCCTGGCAGAGACTATACGGGAAAGGCTGAGTCTTAAAGAGTGTGTGTTTGGAAAGGATGATCGGTCATGGTCTTTTTCAAAAATACCAGGAGCTGTCAACGACGGTTTAGATTGTCACCGTTTCAACGGTATAAAGTGTCCACTTTTCGACGGAGTCACTCGGCTGCAACCGGCAGATAGATGATTGTATAAACTACCGGGGATGAACCGGCCAACGGTGGTGTTCGGTTCCTTTCACCTCCCCTCCGTTTTCACAAGCCCTATGCTATGGACCCGGCCTTCCTCTTGCCTCAGAAAGCTCCTCAGTGGCGAGTAATTGTAGCTGGTGATGGGGAGGGCGGGGTTGTCTACGAGCTCTTTTTCCTCGAGAAGGGCATGGGCGATCCCCTTCTCCCACAGCGCGGGGATCCTTGCCTAAGATGACCTGCGGTACTCCACGCTGAAGCCCTCCGGGTCATCCCTGTACTCCCGGAGCAGGGAGAAGAACCTCGCCTTGCCTATTCCCAGGATCTGCTGGGATATCTTAGTGTCCAGCTTTAAAGCTTAAACTTTCTACTTTGAAATTTAGATCACATGCTCCACGTCGATGTTGACGTCAAGCAGTCTTATAATATTTAAACAAGGCCTAGCACTTTAGAATTCAGATAAATGGAGCGCCCATGAATGAGGTGGTATATCATTTCAATGTTATCTTGGCCACAAATCTTTATCTCTCCTATTTGTTTGGAGACCACGATGGAAATACATATGGATGCTACTGAAAAATCACAGAGGGCTTGGATATTCCAGTCGAACCCCAAGAGATATCCAATACTTGAAGCCATAACAACGAAGAAAAAGGACACATTTTCAATCAACCGATATAGGGACGAATATTCAATTGGTGATCGGGTATTCATATGGAAGTCGGGGGAGAATGCAGGCATATATGCTGTTGGAAGAATACTATCTAAGCCGTTTGAGATGAAAGGTACAGAGTTTGGCGATATCAAAGTAGAGATTAGCTACGACGAGGTTTTGGATAACCCCATCCTAAAGGAAGAAATTCTTAAGGATGAAAGATTAAAAGGCTTGGCAATAATTCGACAACCTCGGGGAACAAATTTCAAGCTGGAGCAAGAGGAGGCAAAGATTCTTGAGGAAATCTACGGGGCGAGAAGCAAACTCGAAGGCACTTTAAGCTCGAACATATCAGAACAAGAGCATCATAAGATCTACAATTATATCCAAGGCAAAGGCCTCCACTTCCCCCCCTCCCTGGTGACCGACTACCTCCTGGCGCTCAAGACCAAGCCCTTCGTCATCCTCACCGGGGTGTCCGGCACCGGCAAGACCAAGCTGGCCCAGCTGGTGGCGGATTACTTCACGGAAGAGGACAAGGAACGCGTGGCCTTCGTGCCGGTGAGGCCGGACTGGACGGACAACCAAGGGCTCCTAGGCTTCTACAACCTCATCACCCAGCGCTACGAGCCCACCGAGCTCTTGAAGCTCCTGCTGCGCGCCGCAGAGGACCTCGAGAACCCCTACTTCCTCATCTTGGACGAGATGAACCTGGCCAAGGTGGAGCACTACTTCTCCGACTTCCTCTCCTGCCTGGAGAGCGGGACCCCCATCCTCCTCCACGACCAGCCGGAGGACCTGTCCTTCTCGGACGGGAAGCGGGAATACCTCATCCCTCCCCGCCTCCAGATACCCGAAAACCTCTACATAACCGGCACCGTCAACGTGGACGAGACCACCTACATGTTCTCCCCCAAGGTGCTGGACCGGGCCTTCACCCTGGAGTTCGACCGCGTGGAGACCGGGGCCTACCTGGGCTTGGAGGAGGCCTCATCCGAGGAGGACTTCCGGCTCAAGGAGGGGTTCACCCTCCTGCCCCAGGAGCATGCCACCAGGGCGCACGCCTCCTCCCTCTCCCCCGGCTTCAAGGGCCTCCTCGCCTCCCTGGAGGAGATGCTCGAGCCCTACCGCCTGCACTTCGGCTACCGGGTGATCAACGAGATCTCCCTCTACCTTGCAAACGCCGGGGAAAACGTGTCGGAGAGCCCCACCGCCGCAGATACCGCCTTCGACCTCTGCCTCCTGCACAAGGTCCTGCCCAAGCTGCACGGCAACCGCGGTGAGCTGGAGGAGCCCCTGGCCCGCCTCCTCTTCTTCTGCTTCGAGATGACCCCTCCGGGTGACCCCGCCGGCTCCTTCGAGAGCTTCCAGGCCGGACCCCCTCTTCTCTACGAGTCCCAGGATGAAGGGAGGTCTCCCCGCTTCCCCCGCACCGCCGCCAAGGTCCATCGCATGTGGTCCACCCTGCGCACGCGGGGCTTTGTGAGCTTCGTGGAGTGAGGGATGAAAGATGTTTGAGAACAGCTCGGCACTCGACAGGGCCGCAAGGCTTTTCGGTATGGCTTACGATGCGGCACTTCAGGGTGCCTACAGCAACTACAAGAGGCAAGCGCTGGCAAACATAGGAAAAATTATCAAGGAATACATTAAGAGCGGAGATGTCAGCCGCGGAGTATTGCCGAGGATTTTAAAGGAAAACACACAGAATATTATATGGATTGTCGGGTATTTCGGCGTAATAGACGACTTGCGCTCGTATCTTTCAAAGAGCGAGGCCAACGAGAAGGCTTTCCTGAGTGAATTTGCTCGCATGCTGGAGGAAAACACTCCTTTGGAAAAGAGGGTTGACGATTTCAAGTCCTTTATGGACGGAGAATATGCAAGGAATGGGATAGAAAGGAAATTCCCGCTCAACATGCTCTCCACATTCCTTGCCGCTAATGATGAGAGACAATATTGCATCGTAAGACCTACCTCATACGACCGAGCCATAAAGGAATTCGGGTATAAGGACAAACTCGCCGCCTGGAAAACAGATGGGGAGAGATACGCATATTACTGCGATTTCGCCCTGGAGTTGCTGGAGAAGCTCAGGGAGGCATCCGGGAAGGGCCTGAGCCTTCTGGATGTCTATAACTTCCTCTTCTTGTGGGACCATTTCCACCCCGCTTTCGACCGGGTTCTGATAGCCGCGAACATCGAGAGGCTGAAGGCAAAGGGTGAGTGGAACGGGAAGAGGTTCGACTATCGTGCCGAGAAGGAGGCGGAAGCAAGAAAGCTGTGCGAGGACAAGGTCGGTAGCTTCTCTCGGGAGGAGGGGGAGAGGCTCTTCGCCCTGCTTGACTCAGATCTTCCTGGGGGAAGGGAAGTCCACGGACGCTTCGGCCTGTCCTTCATCGGCTCTAACCGGGAGCTTCTGCTCCAAGACATGGGAGCCTTTAACCAGTGGTCTGATTACCTATATGGCGCGCCCGAGGCGGAGCTACAACAACGCGTCGAAGGGTTTATGAAAATGAAGCCGTTGAAGGGCGCCGGCAGCACGTTCGTCTCCGCGCTCCTCTACCTTCGGGATAAGAACCGTTTCAACATCGTGAACGGTGCGATAATCGGCGGTTTGGCGAAGGTTCTCGAGAACAAGGCCTTGGACAAGAGAAAACTGGAATACTACTTCGATGCCAACTGGTTGCTCATCTGCCTCAGAGAGGAAATCGGTCTCCGCCCTGAATCCCTCGACCTGCTCCTCTCAAACATCGTGCCCGTAACCCCGGCCCGCGACATCTACGAGTATGTCGAACGGGCCAACCTCCACTTCCCCCCCTCCCTGGTGACCGACTACCTCCTGGCGCTCAAGACCAAGCCCTTCGTCATCCTCACCGGGGTGTCCGGCACCGGCAAGACCAAGCTGGCCCAGCTGGTGGCGGATTACTTCACGGAAGAGGACAAGGAACGCGTGGCCTTCGTGCCGGTGAGGCCGGACTGGACGGACAACCAAGGGCTCCTAGGCTTCTACAACCTCATCACCCAGCGCTACGAGCCCACCGAGCTCTTGAAGCTCCTGCTGCGCGCCGCAGAGGACCTCGAGAACCCCTACTTCCTCATCTTGGACGAGATGAACCTGGCCAAGGTGGAGCACTACTTCTCCGACTTCCTCTCCTGCCTGGAGAGCGGGACCCCCATCCTCCTCCACGACCAGCCGGAGGACCTGTCCTTCTCGGACGGGAAGCGGGAATACCTCATCCCTCCCCGCCTCCAGATACCCGAAAACCTCTACATAACCGGCACCGTCAACGTGGACGAGACCACCTACATGTTCTCCCCCAAGGTGCTGGACCGGGCCTTCACCCTGGAGTTCGACCGCGTGGAGACCGGGGCCTACCTGGGCTTGGAGGAGGCCTCATCCGAGGAGGACTTCCGGCTCAAGGAGGGGTTCACCCTCCTGCCCCAGGAGCATGCCACCAGGGCGCACGCCTCCTCCCTCTCCCCCGGCTTCAAGGGCCTCCTCGCCTCCCTGGAGGAGATGCTCGAGCCCTACCGCCTGCACTTCGGCTACCGGGTGATCAACGAGATCTCCCTCTACCTTGCAAACGCCGGGGAAAACGTGTCGGAGAGCCCCACCGCCGCAGATACCGCCTTCGACCTCTGCCTCCTGCACAAGGTCCTGCCCAAGCTGCACGGCAACCGCGGTGAGCTGGAGGAGCCCCTGGCCCGCCTCCTCTTCTTCTGCTTCGAGATGACCCCTCCGGGTGACCCCGCCGGCTCCTTCGAGAGCTTCCAGGCCGGACCCCCTCTTCTCTACGAGTCCCAGGATGAAGGGAGGTCTCCCCGCTTCCCCCGCACCGCCGCCAAGGTCCATCGCATGTGGTCCACCCTGCGCACGCGGGGCTTCGTGAGCTTCGTGGAGTGAGGGATGAAAATAACGAAGAAGGGCAGCGGCCAGGAACTGGATCTTCATGAACACTCTGCCCTGGGGCCCTGTTTTCTGCTGACCGAGAACTGCCCTTACCTAGCGGAGACAAAAGAAGGCGAGCTCAGCCATCCGGCGGCCACCCCCTTGAGGCCAGGCCTTTATGAGCTGGTTTTCAAGAACTTCGTGGGATGGGCAAAGCTGGGAGACACGCTTCTTAAGATCAGGACCCCGAAGCTCTCCGACGACGGGTTTGACGCCATGGTCAACCAGATAACCGAGGTATGCGCCTCACTCCCGTTCGCCTTCAACACGCCGTCTTTCCTCCCCTTCGAGCGCATTTCCCCGGGTGGGGAAGAGGTGCTCTACCATGCCTTCATGTATCTGCGATATATGATCAAGGATTCCGAGCCTTCCCTGGAGGCGGTGCTGAACCGCATCATCGCAAACCCCCACCGGGTCATCGTCCGGGAGGCAGTAAGGCAGGAGCTGCACCGAGCGAGGCGCGTGAGGCCTGCTTCCATAAACCGCTTGGCCAGTTGCCCGCGCGACCTGATAAACACACGGCAAGCGCCACACCTTTCCGATTGCGAGATATCTCGAAGGTTGGAGGACATCTCGGGAGAGAGATATTTCCCCACATATATCCAAGGCATCAAGAAGGACGCGAGCATCGACAACCCCGAGAACCGCTTCGTCAAGCATTTCCTGGAACAATGCCTCCTCATCGCCGAGCTCTTCCGCCGCTGTTTCCGGGACAAGGCTCAAGAGGGCGGATATTTCGATCACGGGTTGTTGGAGGATGCCCATCTTATGGTCAATAACCTTAAAGGGCTTCTGACCAGAGGCTTTTTCGCCGATGTAGGCGAGATGGCGTACCTGCCATATAACTCCCAGGTGCTGCAGAAAGGGCCGGGTTACCGCGAGCTCTTCTCCTTCTTCAACCGCATGAACATGGGAAGCGCTTATCCTATCGGCAGCGCGGACCTCAGAAAGATCATCGAGAACAAGGACGTGGCGCTGCTCTACGAGTACTGGACCTATTTCAAGTGTGTGGACGTTCTGAGCGAGGTGGTCGGCAAGCCCAAGAGAGCCATTGTAAAAGGCGGAAGGGAGAAGGAGAAGGAGAAGACACTCCCCTATGACCTGGGCGTAGATTTCGGAGGAGGGATCAGCCTCTTCTATAACAAGACCTATCACGGCAACCGAAGGGGGTCATATTCGTTAGCGTACCGACCGGACATAGCTCTTGAGATGCCCGACGGCATCTACATCTTCGACGCCAAGTTCAAGAAGGAAAGGGTTATCTTCGAGCAGTTCGAGGGCGAAGAGGTGGCTGAGACAAAGGAGGAGGAGTTCGACCAGGGGTTCAAGTATGGCGATATCAACAAGATGCACTGCTACCGTGACGCCATCCAAGGGGTCAAGGCCGCTTTCATCTTGTACCCAGGCGACCTCTTCCGGTTCTTCCATGTCGATAAAGGGAAGATGACCGCACCCCAGCAGGCGGATGATCTCAACGGCGTAGGGGCGATCCCACTGAGACCATCCATGAAAGGCTCAGACACAAAGGATTTGAAGTCTGTGCTTGAGCTGTGTTGCCTGGGGGACAAGCGATGATAAAGGAAATGGAGGTAAGGAGATGAGCATCAGGGAGCACATCGGGTGGATTCTTGAGAATTATTTGGAAGCAAGGCAATCGGCGAGCTTTTCTTCCAGCCATCCTGTGTATCGAAGGTTCATGGACCTTGGGGAAAGCCTATCCAAACTGGCGGCGGTAAAAATGAGGCACACCCTAAAGGTGAAATGGAGCGTGGGGCAAGGCAATTGGGCACGCATACCATGGATCGCTTTTCTGGATGAGAGGGAAACAAGGACAACTCAAAGCGGTGTGTACCCAGTTTTCCTATTCCAAGAGGACATGAAGGGAGTATATTTTACCTTCAACCAAGGGGTAACCGAGTTAAAAAATGATCACGGGACAATCGAGGCCAGAAGAATCCTCAGGGAACGCGCTAAAACACTCCAGCAGTATTGCGTGGATGCTGAAAAACGAGGCTTTCGCCTGGATACCAGGATATCCCTGCATGCCGGGTATGGTCTGGGAAAAGAATACGAATATTCCACCGTTGCATATAAGCTCTATGAAAAGGGCAAGATCCCGGCTGATGAAGAGATCATAGTGGATGTCGAATATCTACTGGGTGCATACGATAGGTATCTTGAATCAAGGAAGGCTACCAGTATTTCAAAATCTTCGATCACCGAGGAGATAGAACCTGTGGGGGCTGAATTCAACATACAGCAGGCCACAGAGGACTTAATTAGAAATATCCATGCTAAGGGCTTCATATTTGAGCCATGGCAGATCGCGCAATACGTCACCGCCTTGCGAACCAAGCCCTTCATTATCCTTGCCGGAATTACAGGGACAGGGAAATCGAAGCTCCCTAGGCTTGTCGCAGAGGCCACAGCTGGGGAGTGCTTGCTCATTCCTGTAAAGCCGGACTGGTCGGATAGCTCGGATGTGCTTGGCTATACGGATCTCCAGGGTGATTTTCGACCGGGACCCTTGCTCGAGATCGCGCGTGATGCAATGGAGAACCCGGACCGTTATTGGACCTGCATTATCGATGAGATGAACTTGGCACGGGTTGAGCAGTATTTCGCCGAGGTACTGAGTAGGATTGAAGATCGAAGGCGAGATCCAAATGGAGGATACGCAAGCATTCAACTACTTAGCAAGGCGCTCAAGGAAGATGAGGCCGAGTGGGGGGAGGTGGTCATACCGTCCAATCTTGCCATAGTGGGGACGGTGAATATGGATGAAAGCGCGCATGGATTTAGCCGCAAAGTATTGGATCGTGCTTTCACCGTTGAGTTATCAGAAATCTTTCTCGATCAGTGGGAGAATGCATCGACCACGGAAAAGACCAAGGCAGTTACTTGGCCTGTTAAAGCCATGTGTCCGAGGGCGATCATGCTGGCTGCGCTGACAAACCCGGAAGATAGGGAAAGGTCAGAGATAGTTCGCGCCGTAAACGCCTTGATGGAGATAAACAGAGTCCTCGCGCCGGCGCAGCTACAGGTTGGCTATAGGACTAGAGATGAGGTAGCGCTTTTCCTGCTTCATAGCTTGGAGATCATCGATTCCTTCAGGGATATGCGGGGAAACAAGATAGACCCACTCGATCTTGCACTGCAGATGAAGATATTGCCCAGGATTATCGGTGGTAGCGATGCGGTAAACAGGGTTGTCATGGGCATGCTGGGATGGGCATACGGTGGAGTGCCATTCAAGTTGGAGGATGAAGCACGCCAGATAGTCAAAGACTGGGACGATAGTGGGAGACCATCGGCGATCGGTGGCAGTCGTTACCCAAGGTTGGCTGCGAGATTATGCCTGATGTGGGAGCGCTTGAAATCGGAGGGATATACCTCTTATTGGTTGTGATCCGTTATGGAAGAGCTTTTCCGAATAGAGACGGACAAGGTTTCTTTGGTCTGGAGTGGCCCGACCGCGCCATTAGAGATATCCACGCTTTCAGCAGGCTTCACCCCGGGCAGGTTATCAGTAGTTTCCTTGAGAGAAGGAATGGAAATTTGCATACAAAAGCCAACCATACAAATACCGCCTCAGGTTGCAGACTCGGTGGATTGCCATATCGGCCCTCATCTTTTCGAAGAGACCACGTATCAATTATTGCTGAAGAGCAAGAACGGTGAGGAGATAGAGCTGCAACATCGCGACCTTTTAGTCCTGGGAAAACTAAGCAGGGAAGATCAGGGAAGGATTGTTTACGGTTATGTTAATTTTGGTGGGCAAATAGGAAGAAGCCGATTCAAGGTCACAGTATCAGGAACACCAGAGTTCGACTTCGAGGTAGAAGTTTTTCCCAGCAAGCTTGATTATACTTCGGATTACGAAGCGCTCCTTGCGGATCTTCAAGGCATCATTACCGCGCTGGTGTTGTCATACCTGCAATCAACATATAAGATGGGTAAGACCGAGCGAGAAAAGATGCCTACCAAGCTGGAATGGGTCTTATTGCTGCGCCATATATTATCCGACCTCGAACGTGGCCTGCGCTATATCGAGCGGCATCCCGAGCGAGAACTAGCGAGGATGCGTGTTCCGACCAGGGTCGAGCGCCTGAGAAAATATGATTCGTCAGTGCTACAGTGCGTTTTACAAGGAAAAGGCGAGGGACGAGTTGTTCGCATGCGTAACGGTATTCCACTGCGGTATAGAATTCCAGAGAGTCGCGCCATGCATACTCTGGATACACAAGAACACCGCTGGTTGGCAGCGCAGCTATCACAGATCAGAAGACGCCTGGCGCAGATATATGAAGAGGAGAGGGAAAGGCAGAGGATGCAAGGAGATACCGAGGTTCCTGCCCGGAAAGCACAGATACTAGACGAGCTCAAAGTGCTAAAGGATCATATAAGCCGCCTCGAGGAAATTGAGCCCATTGCGGCCGCTGCTGGACAACCAGCCCCGGGATTTGCCTCCCTAAGGCTGCAGCAAGCCCCGGGATATCGCGAAGCCTACCATGCCTGCATCATGCTGCGTCGTGGCTTAAGGGTCGATGAAGTCAATCCCCCTCTTTCCTTGAAGCAGCTACACATCCTTTATGAATATTGGTGTTTTTTGTCTATTGTAAATATGGTTTCTGAGGTGCTGGGCGTTAAAATTCCTGTGGAGCGCTTATTAACGGTGCAGCAGAGTGGAGTGCGAATACAGCTGCAAAAGGGACGTACGAAAAGCGTTGTCTTCCCCATGGACGAAGGATTGGCTGTAGAGGTTGCATATAACCCGATCTATTCTGGGGACAGTTATGCCCTTCCGCAAGAGCCCGATATCGTAATTACTCTTCATAATCCCGATTGGCCCAAGGTGAGCTTGATCCTGGATGCCAAGTATCGCATCGATAGTTCGGATAAATACCTGAAGAGATTTGGAGTAGCAGGGCCGCCACAGGATGCGATAAACGTATTGCATCGCTACCGTGATGCGATCCTTGAGGAGACAGGTGGCGATAGGACGCGATGTGATAGATACAAAAGAAACGTAGTAGAAGGCGTTGTCCTCTATCCGTATGCCGAAAAGGAAAAGGAGTTTGCAAACAGCAGACTATGGCAATCCCTCAAGAGACTCGGTATAGGCGCGTTGCCTTTTCTCCCAAGCGAGAAGAAATACGTTGAGGAGTGGCTCAGAAGCGTTTTGCGACAGGCGGGATGGTCAATAGCGGAGCGAGCAATTCCCCATGTTGCGCATGAGAAGATGCGTACTTGGCGGGAAGCTTCCAAGGAAGTTGTATTGGTGGGAACGCTAAGGCGCGACGCAAAGGCACATCTGGATTGGATTATAGAAAAACGTCGCTATTACACCCCGCTTACAAGCACGCAAAGGCTTCAATTCGCAGTACGCTGGCTCGCGATATATTCGCCTGCCTCGCTGCGTAAACCCGGCGCCGTTTCCCATTTTGCCCAAGTGGAGAGAATCGATGTTTTAAAGCGCAAGGACATCGTGACGCCTTGGCCTGCTGAAAGGGAAGGAGACGAACTTCAGGTAGTCTATTATCTTGAGGAAGTAAGGGAGCTTAATCCAAGCATCGAGAACAGGGGGGCCAATGGGCGCGGAATCCGTTTCTCGCGCAATCGCTGGACATCGCTACTTGCATTGCAACGCGCTGAGGAACTTCGCGAGCTTTTCCTAGAAACTGAACCTGAATGGCGACTCTATGACGGCCTGAGGGCAGCAGGGATAAACTTTTCTATATATCCTGGTCAGCCATTACAGAAAAAGGAAGAGGAGCCTAAGGGAAGAGCAAGTTTCTTGGTTGGCGAACTCACGATTCAATATAGGGGAAGCGCCGGATTTAGCATCAAGCACCCCACCTATGAAGATAATAAGTCAAGTGCGGAACATGTGCTTGAATATATAGAAAAGCGTTGCGGACAGTTATTTGCATCAGACTGATTTACCCCGAGTTCTACATATATGGCCCATAAAGACGGTAGTGCTAAAAGGAATGCCAGCTTGTTTCGTCTCCGCCACTTCTTGCACGACCAGATAGCATGGCCGCGCTAGGGGCGCCGAGCGGAGCTGGCCGTGGGGATCACCTGCTCGTGGAGGCAATGGCCGCTTCCCACATGACCCGGAGGTTGGAGTCGGCGAGCAGGGGGATCATCCCCGCATGTCCCTCCACGCGCGCCTCCAGCAACCAGGGGGAGGAGCGGGCCATCTCCATGCCCGCCCGCAGGGCGACCAGGGCGTCGTAGACGTCCCCCAGCCGGTCCAGCTCCCTGCCCCTGCTCTCCTCCCCGGGCACGAGGGAGGAGAAGTCGCCGGGGAGGAACCTCGCGAGGACGGAGGCAAGCCGCGCCAGGTTCTTCCTCCTCTCCGGGAGGGGGCCCCGCTTGTAGGCGGGAGGCCACCTCCTCCGCCAGTCCTCGAGGGCTTTTATGGGGCGCAGCTCTCCCTCCAGGCATCCGGGCTCGTCCTGTGCGAGCCACATGAAGCGGTGCACGGGGTTGGGGTAGCTCTCCACCACCTCGAAGCCGTCCGCCAGCCTGCCGATGGCGGAGGCGAGCTCCCGCCCGTAGGAGCCCGCGCGCCAGGAGGGGTAGAGGGGGATGCCGCAGGCGATGAGGGCCCGGTCCAGGGGCCTGAAAGGCCTCTCCCTGGAGAGCTCCTCCGTCCCGTAGAGGGGGATGTCCAGGAGGACGAGGGCGCGTTCTCCTCGGAAGGGCGCGAGGCGCGCCAGCATGTCCTGCATGGACCCGGGCTCTAGGACCTCCCACCACGGGTCCTGCCCCGGCCTCCAGCAGGCGAGGGCGGTGCGGGCCGCGTTCCGGGGCGACCACCCTAAATCGACGCTGATCACCACGTCGTAATCGCTGCCGCGCTCATTCACGGGATTCTCCCATCCGGCGCTCGCGGGCAGGAACTCTAAGCACGAAACGTCCGCCGCGCGAGGTTGTCAGCAGATCACATTTTACTCTCCGGTCAAGCGCATCGGTTGTTTATGAGATAACATCTGCTGCGATGTCTTGAGATGGTGAGCGTCGGTGTAGTCCGACATGAGCTAAAATGCGCTTTGGAACTCGGTGAAGGCCTCGTCGACGAACCCTTGCAGGCCGAGCGCCAACCCCAGGTTGCCGTGCGCTTCATAGTCGCCCGTATCCAAGCGCACTACCCCCTCCAGCTCCTCTTGCGCCTCTTCGATCTGCCCCAACTCGAACAGAGCGGCAGCAAGGCCGCGGTGAACATCGTGGTTATCGGGCATCGCATACAGCAGCTCCTCAAAGATATCGATGGATTCGGAGTACGAACCTTTGAGGTTGAGGAGGTTGGCCAGGGATAAAAGAACCTTCTGGTCCTCGGGGTTCAGCCTCAGCGCCTCCCGATATTCTCTTTCGGCGTCATCGAACAGCCCCAGCTTCCGATAACGGAGCGCCAATCCCTCGTGCGCGATACTGCTTTAGGGATAAAATCGTATCGCCTCGAGATATTCGTCCACAACCTCATCCAGAAGGCCTTCCTTGTGCAGTTCGATCGCCTTATCCATACGGTTGATGTGTACTAACATGAGCGCGTCTTAGGGCGGCTCATGTTAGGGAAGGGTGTCTCCGCTGGGCCGGCGCCTCACTTCGCCAATGGAGTGACGCGCGGAATCTGCTCTGCTGATGAGCTCTTTCTGGAAGTTGAGGATGTCCGCGATGTCCGGGTCGGGCTGGCCTTCAAGCGCTTCTTCGCATGCGGAAAGGGCCCTTTCGTATTCCCCCGACCGCCTCAGGATGTCCACCAAAAGGCAGTCCTCCGAGCCGGGATCACGGGCGAACTCCTGTCCGCAAGACCTGGCTTTCACCAAAAGGTCGTAGGCCTTGAGGCGGCAGGACCTGGCTTGCTCCGGCGCGCCGTGGTCATCGCACTCCCAGGCGGCGTACATCGAGGAAAGCCCCGCGGAGGCGTAGTCTCCGCCCTGCTCCTGGATTATGGAGGCACACAGGAAGGAATTAAGTGCTTACAAGCGAACAATCACCCTACCGTAAAATTGCTCCTGGATCATGGAGGCACACAGGAAGGAATTGGCCAACTCCGGAAGGTCCGGGTCGCGCAGTCGCCCCCTGTATTCTCTGCTTCGGATCACGTCTGATGCTCCCTGCAAGCCCTCATCTATTACGAAGTCTCAATAGAGAGCGGAAGGGAAAAAGCCAAGGCCAGTTCCGGTGCCTTGCCCAGATGTCACCACCGGCGAGTACATTATCTGCAAATGGAGATGCCGGCGGCAGGAGCCGCGCTTCCGGCTTCCCCGCAATCGGGAGGCTCCGGGCAGGGTCTCCTCGGGACGCGAGCGGGGCGGGGCTAAGGGGCGTCGGTCCGTCGCGAACCGAGGCGACAGGGCGGCAGGGACAGAAGGGGTGACGGCACATGGCGAAGATGATCCCGGATATAAAGGTGAGGAAGGGAGCGCTGGGGGAGGAGAGGCTCTACCTGGCCCTGAAAGAAAGCCTCCCCGACGAATACACCGTTTTCCACTCCCTGCCCTTCGTCTCCGTGGAGGAAGGAAGGGGCATATACGAACACGAGATCGATTTCCTCGTCATCCACCGCGAGCTGGGCTTTCTGGACATCGAGGTCAAGGGCGGCCGAGAGATCCGCTATCTGCAAAAGCGCAGGGAATGGATATCCGTCTCGCATCGGGGCGAGGAGCACGTGATCTCCAGGGACCCCTACCGACAGGCCAGCGACAATATCCACTGGCTCGCGCGGGAGATCGTGAAACGCGGGGTGCTGGAAGGCGGTGAGGAAAGATTTCCCTTTACGCACGGATACGCGGTGGCCTTCCCCGACGCCACCGTGGACACCAGGTATTTCCCGATGCACACACGGAAGGAGCTGACGCTGGACCGCTCCGATCTCGGGCGCATCTATGAACGGGTCTCGGGGATCATGGAGCAGTGGCGGAGGGAGGGGAAGTCCAGGGTCATAAGCGAGCGCGAATACAACGACCTCTGCAACAAGTTCCTCATGCCGGAGTTCCGCGTCGCCGCGTCCATCGCCAAGCGCATCGAGGACGAGGAGGCGCAGCTCATCCGCCTCACCGAGGAGCAGTGCCGCCTGCTGGACTTTTTGCGCAACCAGAAGCAGGCGCTCATCCAGGGCTACGCGGGGACCGGCAAGACGCAGCTCGCGGTGGAGAAGGCGCGCCGCCTCGCCGCGGAGGGCAAGAAGGTGTTGCTCATGTGCTTCAACTCGCCCCTGGCCCGCTACCTGGAATCCGTGGTCGGGGACGAGGGGGGCGCCATCACCATCGACAACTACCACAACCTCTGCGCCCGCATGGCGGAGAAGGCGGGCATCCCCTTCGAGGTGCCCCCCGAGGAGAAAAAGGAGGAGCGCAAGCGCTTCTGGGACCGGGACTGCGCCGCCATCCTCGAGGAGGCCTTGGACAGGGTGGACGCCCGCTTCGACGCGGTGATCATCGACGAAGGCCAGGACTTCCGGGAGGAATGGACGCGCAGCGTCTTCAAGCTCCTGCGGGAGGGGAGGGACGGGTGCCTGTACATCTTCTTCGACGAGAGGCAGAACATCTACCGCGATGAGCTGCATTTCCCCATCCAGGGCGAGCCCTACGTCCTCCACGAGAACTGTCGCAACACCCAGAGGATATGCGAGCTGGCGGGGGACATCGGCGGCGTTGACCCGGAATCCTACGTATACGACAAGAACCCGCAGGGCGAGGAGGTCAGGTTCAAGGCCTACGGCCGGCGCGAGGACCAGCCGAGGATCATCGCCGACATCGTGGCCGGGCTCCTCAAGAAGGGCGTCTCGCCGGGGCAGATAACCGTGCTCTCTCCCCATATAAGGGAGAAGAGCTGCATGGCCGGGGTGGAGGAGCTTGCGGGATGCCGGGTGCTCGACTACTCGGAACGCATGCCCGCGGATGCGGTGTGCTTCTCGTCCCTTAAGAGGTTCAAGGGGCTGGAATCCGACGTGGTCATCTTCTGCGACATGGACGGGAAGTTCCCCATCCACAACCCCCTGGACCAATATGTGGCGGTATCACGGGCCAAGCACCTTCTATATGTGGTGCATGACAGGGACTGGAAACCGCCGGCGGGATAGGGGGATCCGCCCAGCCATAAAATGTCACTGGGGCGTGCTATAAGTATTTCCAGGCAGTAAGGACAGGGCCAATAAAAAATCTCGGGCCCGTGTTGGCGTCTCGCGAGGAAGGTCGCATGGAAGAGAGGAAGCGCATAGAAGATAAGATAAGGGAGCTGGCTGAGAACGAGGAGGAAGAGCGCCTGTGCCTGGAGCTGCTGGACGGCGCCTACCGGGGCCTCGAGGAAGGATCGTCCAAGGGCGCCCTCGACGAGGTCAAGGGCAGGCTGGATGCCGTCCTGAAGGAGATGGAGGAGATCGCGAAAAAGATCGGGGACAGGATAGGGTAGCGGGTGATGGGCCATGGCCGAGAACATCAGGCTGAAAGAGATAAAGATAAAAGGCTTCCGGGGCTACGGCAGGGAGGAGGTAAGAATCGACCTCTCCGATCCCGTGGTCCTCCTCTACGGCGGCAACCGCTCAGGCAAGAGCAGCACCACCAACGCCGTGGAGTGGGCGCTGTACGGCGGTGAGGTGACCGGCAAGAAGATCGGCATCGCGGAGAGGAAAGGCTGGGAGGCGCGCAACCGCCACTGCGATTCCATAGGCGTGGAGCTGGTGCTGGAGTCGGACGCCGGCGAGATCCGCGTGGTCAGGGAGATGGGAGAGAAGAAGAGGTCCGGGGAATCGTTCTATTTCGTGGACGAGAACGGCGAGAAGAACAAAAACCAGGAAGAGCTGTGGAGCCGGCTGGGCATGGACGCGAGGGATTTCATGAGTTCCGCCTACCTCCACCAGGAGGTGATCAGGGACATCGTGGTGAGCGAGCCGCGCGTGAGGGAGGAAGCGCTCAACCGCCTTCTGGGCATCTCCGACCTCTTCAACCTCTCCAAGTCGCTCAAGGATATAAAGAAGAAGAGCTACGAGGATGCGGTCAGCAATACCTACGAGAGACTTCAACAGCTCATCAAGACGAAGTCCTCC
This sequence comes from Actinomycetota bacterium, assembly GCA_014360645.1. Taxonomy (NCBI): domain Bacteria; kingdom Bacillati; phylum Actinomycetota; species Actinomycetota bacterium. Next base: position 29,531 of record JACIXD010000017.1, read on the forward strand.
GCCTATCAGGAGACCATCGACGGTTCCATCGAAGAAGGCGAAGCGCTGGGGATGGCGAAGGGCGATTTCACCGATAAGGGCTTTGGCGAGCGTTGCTCGAAGGCATGCGAGCTGGTGAAGGGCCTCGCGAAAAAGGCCGGACTCGAGGACCCGGGGCTCGAGCCTCCCGAGGATACAACCGACTTCATGGGGTTCGAATCCCGGGCCAAGGAGGCCGTGCGAGCTTTGAGGAACGAGAATCCCGCCGCCGTGTCGCAGGCAGCTCTCGTAGAGGAAAGGGGAGAGCTCGACGCGGCGCTTTCCGAGTACCGGAGCAAGAAAGAGAGGAAGGAAAGACTCCTCGAGGAGAAAAGAGAGCTGGAGAAGGAAGGCGGTCAGGAGGAGCTGGAGAGAAAGAAGCAGGAGCTAGAGGAGAGGCAGAAAGAACTGGAGGAAGAGCTGGGCCGCATCAACACCCGCCTGCCGGTGATCGAGGCGACCGTCACCTACCTGGAGAGGCTGGAGGACAAGGAGGGGACGACCGCCTGCCCATCCTGCGAGCAGGACATCGTCCCGCGGGAGGTGCTTGCGCGGCTGCGGGAAGTGAAGGCCGGCATGGGGGAGGAGGCGGGCGAGAAAAGCGGGGAGAAGAAAGAGCTGGCCGAGTCCTTGTCCTCCCTGGAGGAGACCGTCGAGCGGCTGAGGAAGATCCAGGAGGTCGAGCTTCCCAAGGCCGTCGAGGAAATGAAAAGGTGCCGCGAGAAGATCGGCGAGATACTCGAGCGCGAGATCGGCGAGGACGAGGATCCCGAGTCCATTGCCAACAAGCGGCTGGAAGAAATAGAGGACAAGCTGGAGAAGACCAAGAAGCTCCTGCAGGAGTACAACCGGGAGATCGACGGCATAGAGGATGCCCTGAAGGAGGCGCGGCTCATCCGGGATGTTCTGGAAACAAAGGAGAAGATCGCGGTCATCGGGAAGATCACGGAATCGCGAGAATGGGAAGAGATGGGAGAGACTCGCGCAAAGCTCTTCCAGGAGCTGGAAGCGGCGAAAAAGGTGAAGGGCGCCGTCGATGCGGTCATCAACGAGCTGGCCGGCGAGAAGCTGCGCGAAACGGAGGATGCCATCTCCTCGTATTACCGGGCCCTGGTGGAGAGACCGGATTTCGAGTCCATCATGATAGACCCGGAAGACCACGACGTGTACGCGGTGAGCGGCAAGGACAAGGAAAAGGTCATCAAATTCTTCAACCAGGGGGACATGAACTGCGCCGCCCTGAGCATCTTCCTAGCCCTGGGGGGCAGCTCCGCGCGGGAGGGGGCGACCGGGTTCCTCGTCCTGGACGACCCCTCCCAGAGCCTGGACTCGGAGCAGAAGCGCAAGCTGGCGGCGCTCATCGACCGGGTGGCGGCGGACAGGCAGGTCGTCCTGGCCACCATGGATGAGGAGCTGCTCAAGGCCCTGCAGAGCAATGTCTCTAAGGTCAAGAGGGTCTACCGCTTTGGGGAATGGGACCCGGTCAAGGGGCCGTCGATCAAAGGGGAATGAACACGGATGGGGCTGCCCTACGAGACCGCCCGGAAACTGGAGGAGCTATATGGGTGCCACGAGAAGGAGTTCGGCAAGGTGGTCCAGAAGCTCCTGGCCCTCACCTTAGTGGAGATGGGCTTCGGCCTGGCGGAGGAGCGCGCCGTGCAGGGCGTGGACATCGACGTCATCGCGCCGGGCGGCGAGAAGCTGTCCTTCGAGGTGAAGACGAGCCAGAGCGCGCAGGTGACGGTTCAGGACAAGGATATCCAAGGGCTGGAGTCCCGGCTGAACGCGGACGGCTACCGGCCCCTCTTCGCCTTCATCTTCCGCCCCCATTACCTGGGGGACGGCTGGATCATCGTGCCGGCCGGGCGGGTCAAGAAGGGTACCCACAACGCCATGCGGCTGGCAAGCCTGGACGACGGCTCCCTATCGCGGGAGGTCAACGCCCGCTTCCCGGAGTTGGTCGAGCGCACCTTCGACGATCTCATGGACTGCAGGCGGGGAACCGCCCTTAATATGTTGAAAGGGAAGTACGGGATTTGAACAGGTCCTTTCGAGAGCGAGGCCGCTCTTGGTCGGCGAGGGTCGATCGGGCCGGAAAAAACGCAAGTTTATCATCCCAGGCGCAAAGACCCCTCAGGGGATGCGGTACGTCTCCACTTGCGTCCCCATTTCACAAGCACGCCTTCTTGAGTTATTGCGCGTTATCATCCCAGGCGCAAAGACCCCTCAGGGGATGCGGTACGTCTCCACCCTGTCCACCCGAAAGCTCTTTACCATGCCCGAGCGGTGGCAGTAGGCGTAAAGATATATGTCCCTTACGGCAATGGGCGTGATCATGCGCGGAATGCCTGGACGTGTCCCCCCTCGATAGACGATCTCCACCATGACCTGCTTGCGGGCCAGTACCTCGAAATCCGATTCGTCGCCCTGCAGCCGTATGTCGACGCGGTGAGCCAGGTCCGAGAAAGAACCGATGTAGCCGGGCACGTTTTGCACGACAAACTCACCGTTGGAACCATCCAGGAAATGCCGGAATATCGCCATGGCCGCGTAGGCATCCGGCAGCCCGCGATGCTGTGCCTGGCGCTCTATCCCCAGGTAACGAGCCAGGGTGCCCAGTTTATAATTCCCTACCCCGCTGAACAGCCTGCGTGCGAGCCTGACGGTGTCTATCACCGGGTTGGGTGGCGGCTCCAAGCCGGCGCGGGCCAGCTCCATTCCGATGACGCGCACATCGAAACGCGCGTTGTGGGCGATGAAGCAGGCATCCGCGAGGAAATCCAGCAGCCGCGCCACCGCCTCTCCGGGGGAAGGGCAGCCGCGCACCATGGCGTCGGTTATCCCGTGGATGGCGGTGGCGGCGGGATCTATGGGCTGCATGGGGTCCACCAGGGTCTGGTATTCCTCCAGAACGCTGTGGCGGTCGAACTTCACGGCCCCTATCTCCAGGAGCCGGCTGCTCATGAAGAGCCCGGTGGTCTCAACATCCACCGCGCAGAAGACAGGGCCTCTCGAGCCTTTCCCAGCCATGGCGATCACGGTTTCAGCCGGCCGGGACAGAACCTGTGAGGGGGCCGCGGGCCGAAGAGGGGAAGTCCGTGGTCTTGATGGCCTCGAACTCGTATGCGGAGCCGATAATGTCACCCGCGATCGCGTCGATCATCGCATCTCCTTCCGTGGACGCCGCGCATATCCAGGCCCGAGACAGTTACCCAATACCTAGAAAACGGCGGTCGGGAGGTTCCGTATCCCCGCTCACCAGCGGAAGATGCGCGAGAGCTTCCTCCCTAAAAACTTGTTCTTCGCCCGCCGGGCCGTCTTCTTCGGGTCGCCCGAGAGAAGGACCTCGAGGTCCCTGCTCCGCCTCGCAAGGCGGTATAGGTAAGAGCTGGGTTTTCGAGCCATCTCTCCTCGCACCCTTCCATCCCGATACCCGGCACGACCGCGGTAAAGATAGATAGCCGGGCCTTCAAGCCATCGCTCTCTCATGACTAAAGGTGATTCTATCATGGGAGGGGGACGTTTCATCCCGGGCGGTTTTCTATCTTCGGTTCTGGGGGCCCCATAGAGATGCCCATCTCCGGGGCAGTAACGACAAAGAACGGATGCCCCGATAGAACACGGATGCCCCGATAGAATTCGGATGCCCCCGACGATCGTCAAAGTACCGATTTGCCGGCGGATGAGACCCCCATGCTAGCGGCAGGTGTTTCTGGTCAGGACCCGGTCCAGGGACCAGGTCATGAAGCGCATGACCAGATCGTAGGCGGGCGGGAACACGCGCTTCAGCAGGTAAAGCAGCTTGATGTCCGGTGAGGTGATTACCATGAAGCGGTTTTTCTCGATGGCCTCTACGATGAGGCGGGCGACCTTCTCCGGCGCCATGGCATGCCGGCTGAAGATCCTGCGTCCCCTCTCGCAGGCGTCCTCGTCCGCGTTGATGACCACCGTCTGCACCAGCCCGGTGTTCACGGCCCCGGGCAGGACCACGGTGACCCCGATGTCGTGCTTGCGCAGGTCGTAGCGGAGCACCTCCGAGCTTCCCACCAGGGCGTGCTTGGTGCCGGCATAGACGACGTGCCAGGGGAGACCGATGATCCCCGCGGTGGAGGATACGGTGAGCACGTGACCTCCCTTCCCCGCGCGCACCATCTCGGGCACGAAGCATTCGATGGCGTGGTACGGCCCCCAGAGGTTCACGTCCACCACGCGCTTCCACTGCTCGTGGGTCATGTCCTCCACCTGCGAGAAGAGGGCCACCCCGGCGATGCTGGCAAGGATATCCAGGGGCCCGAACCCCGCGTGGATCTCGTCCGCCAGCTTCCTGAAGGCATCGTAATCGGAGACGTCCAGGGCGCGGGCGAGGCATACCTCCCCGCCCCGGGCCTCTATCTCGCGCCGCACGTCGTCGAGCCCCTCTTCGTTGATGTCGGTGATGAACAACCTGGCGCCCCGTTCCGCCATGGCCAGCGCCGTCGCCCTGCCGATGCCGCTGGCCGCGCCGGTGATCAGGGTCTTCTTTCCCCGTATCTCCACGTCCCTCACCCCTTCCCTTTCCTTCCCGGTAAGGATTGCCGCCGCTTAAGGCACGAAACGTCGTTACCTTACCGCGGCCTCAAAGCATTGTCCCGTTTGCGTCAAGAGACCGCACAGCTCGAAGTGTTGGCCGCGAGCTCTCCACGCCGTACCGTTCCCCCTCACCTCGTCTTACCGCTTTGCCCGCTCGACGAAGCCTCGTTCCTCGAGGAGTCCGTACCAGGCGTCGCCCCGAGCCCGCCTGTCCAGGTAGAGGAAGTGCCCGCCCGTGACCTCGTGGTAGTCCGTGATACCCCAGCGCTCTTTCCATATCCTGGTCAGGCGGATGTCGCATACCCGGTCTCCCGCGTGGGCCACCGCCCTGATACGGTTCACGTCGTAACGCGGGAGGAGGTGGAGCGGCGAGCAGATCTCCTGGGCGCGCTCGGTGGCGCGGACGAGCTCGGCGTCCACGGGGAATGCGAAGCGGCCCGGCTTAGGCCTCAGGTAATTAGCCACCGAGACTGCGGGCACGGCCATGAACATGAAGTCGGGCCCGCTCTCCACCAGGGTCGCGTAGAGCGCCGCGGTGAAACCGCCCATGCTCGCCCCGATCAGCCCGACTCTACCGTAGCCGATCTCCCCCAGCAGAAGCAGCGCGGAATGCAGGTCGTGGAGGTTCTGGGCGAGGCGTTCCACGGTGAGCGGCACGTCGGCGGGGTCCAGCAACTGCTGGAAATAGGGGTCGTCGCCCCTCCGCCAGTGACCGGGCAGGGTGTGGAGGGCTACGTCGAGGCCGAGGTCGAAGAGGCGGTCGATCTTGAACATGCGCCGGGCCTTTCCAGGTCCTCCCATCATCAACCCGTGGATGATGAGCACCAGCGGACGCGATGCGGAGTCGTCGTGGCGCCAGAGGTGCAGGTAGCCCGAGAGGTTCCGCTTGCGGGAAAAGAAGTCCTCGCTCACCTCGGGATTCCTCGGCCTGTACCGGCTCGGGTAGCGGAAGAGGTCGCTCCGGCCCGAGAGGAACGGCCGCGTCTCGACGATCTCGCTCGCGGGAGGATCCTCCGGCAGAAGGAAGAAAGGGTTCTTCTCGCTGTCCCAGAGTCCGGGGTCGTAGAAAGCAAGCCGCCTGAGGTACGTCTCCCTGTCGAGGGGGGACTTTCCCACGCCCACGCCGGAGAAGGCCAGGAGCATGAGGTCGGGGATGGCGCCGGCGGCGTTGAGCGCCCTGGCCTTCGCGCCGTCAGCCGCAACGTAACCCGCCTTGCCAGAGCAGTTCATCGTGCCCCGTTCCCGGTCTCCATAGAGGACTCCTTGCCGCCTTTCTGGTCTCCTTGATGCGACATGCTAAGACCTCCCCTTATCACGCAACACTAAGTGAATGCTGTAAAACATATTGTATATCAGAATAAAGATCAGCAATCAAGTATTGAGAAGATGTTGCAAAATATCCGCGAAATATGTCATTTGAAAAAAGGATGCGACAGTGCTATCTTTATAACAGTAATCACTTACTGAACTATTGGAGATTGGGGATGCCGGACAGGGAGAAAAGGCCCGTGGCGGAGGCCCGGCGCAAGCAGATACTGGATGCCGCCATCGACGTCTTCGGAGAGAAGTGCTATCACTGGGCCACCACCAGGGAGATAGCCCGGGCGGCGGGGGTTTCCGAGCGCACCCTCTTTCTCTACTTCGAGAACAAGAAAGACATCTACCGCCAGGCCGTCAGGCAGGCGTACCGTGACCTGCTGGAGGCGCTGGGCCGGGCGGCCCCTCCCATGGACGATATCCGGGTGTTCTTGAAGATGAGCGAGAGGAACTTCCTGTCCTACCTCGAGGAGCACCCGCTCAAGGTCAAGCTCCTCTTTCGGGGCCTCGATTCCCTGGGGGACGAGGACCTCCTCGCGGACTGCCGCGAGATCCTGCAGTCGCTGTTCAAGCTCTTCTTCGCCATCGTGGAGAGGGCCAAGAAGAGCGGGGAGATCGGCGAGAGCGTGAGCACCCTGTCGGCCGTCGTCTCCATCCTGGGTTTCCATCTCATCGTGGTCCAGGCCAGATTCCTGGGCCTGGACTGGTTTTCCGGGGATCAGGACATCTACTCCGTGGTGGACGTCTTCGCAGATTTCGTCACCGACCGCAAGAAATGATGCTCATATGGGGTCAGATCTTCGATCTTCGAAAAGCGGGTCCCTCGCATGTTTTTTCGGATCGACCGTTGGCCGCTTCCGAACGAGCCAGTGTTTCTTTAAAAATGTCTGCGGTGGATTGTCCCATGTCCGGGGCTGACCCCATTATACTTAGCGACGAGAACTGATGGTTGGGGGAAAGGCCCGTTTTCCGGGCTCGGACAGCATAAAGGAGGGATCGCGGATGGCAAAGGTGGGTGACGTGGTGATCGAGTGCGTACGGGGTGATATCACGCGCCAGCCGGACATTGACGCCATCGTGAACGCCGCCAACGCGCAGCTCATGCCCGGCGGAGGGGTGGCGGGCGCCATACACCGTGCGGCGGGACGGGGCTTGGCGGAGGAATGCAGGCCCCTGGCACCCATCAAGCCCGGGGAGGCGGTGATAACCGGCGGTCACGACCTCCCCAACCCCTATGTGATCCACTGCCTCGGCCCCGTTTACGGCAGAGACGAACCCTCGGACAAGCTGCTGGCGGACTGCTACCGCAACGCCCTGCGCCTGGCGGAGGAAAAGGGGCTGGCATCCGTGGCCTTCCCGGCCATATCCACGGGGGCCTTCGGTTATCCCCTGGAACCCGCGGCGCGCGTCGCGCTTTCCACCGTAGTGGAGATGGCGCCCTCGCTTAAGAGCGTGAAGACCGTGCGCTTCGTGCTCTTCGGTGAGAAGGACCTGGAGGTCCATCAGAGGGTCCTGCAGGAGCTCACCTGACACCTTCGGACTCCATGCAGCCGGGCGGCTTCGCGCGCGGCGGTGAAAAAGGCATTGACGGTGCGAGATATCGGGTCCGAGGTAAAAGCGGCGGCGCTATGCGGAGGAGAGGAGACTTGCAGCCGGAGGTTCTATCCCAGGATATCGGGGAGGTGGAGCTGCAGTACCTGCACTGGCCCGGTGAGGGCCCCACGGTGGTGATGCTCCACGCCACCGGCTTTCTTCCCTGGCTCTGGCATCCCATCGCCAGGGAACTCGCGGGGAACTACAGGGTGATCGCCCCCTATTTCTGCGACCACCGCACCTCCAACCCTGAGGAGGGCGGGTTGAGTTGGTTGGTCATCGCCGAGGACCTGGCGGCCTTCATGCGGCGCCTCAGCTTGGAGAAGCCCCTGGTGGTGGGGCATTCCATGGGGGCCACGGTGGCCTCCATAGCCGAGGCCCTGCACGGACCCCTGGCCGCCCGCATGGTCCTCATCGAGCCCATCTTCCTCCCCTCGCAGTTCTATTCCATGGAGCTGACGGTGGAGCAGCACCCTCTGGCCTCGAAGTCCGTCAGACGCCGCAACCGCTGGAAAGGCGAGGAGGAGGCGCGGGATTACTTGAGCGGGAAGCCGCTCTTCTCGCGCTGGGACGGCGAGATGCTGGACCTGTACCTCCGGCACGGCATGACCGTGACCGGTGACGGGGGGCTGGAGCTGTCCTGCCACCCCAGGAGGGAGGCGGCGCTTTTCATGGGGGGCATGGCGGTCGATCCCTGGGAGCTGCTGGAAGATGTTGCCTGCCCGGTGTTGCTCGTGGAGGGCGGGGAGAGCGAGAACCGCCTGGTGGTGGATCTGCGGCGCGCCGCCGCCGTGATGCCCGCTGCGGAGCTGGTGATGGTGGAGGGCGCCGGCCATCTCGTCCCCATGGAGAAGCCGCGCGAGGTGCTCTCCATCCTCAAGAGGTTCTTCGGAGCCTGAAGGACGGGCGGAAGGGAAAGCGGGACACGCCCCCGAGCCTTTGTGCGCGCTGTGAGGAGTAGAGCCGTCTCGGACCGGACAGGCGAACGGCCATCCGGGTCGTTGTTGGCCGTTCAGCCAGGGGCGCCAGACAGCCTGTAATTTGACCGCAAGGGAGCCAAGGGTATACCCATTCTTGTTGACCGTTCAGCCACGGGCGCCTGGTGACCCGTACCGCCCTTTCTTACAGCCCCAGAACGAAGTCCCTTATCGCCCGCGTAACCGCCTCGGGCTGCTCCATGGGAGATAGGTGCCCTGCGTCCTCGACGTCCACCAGGGTGGAGCGCTTGATGTGCTCGGCAAGGTAGAGTCCGTACTTCGGGGGAGTCATCCTGTCTTCCGAGGCGGTGAGGACGAGGACGGGGACCTCGATCTCTCCCAGACGCTCCATGACGTCGAAGGCGTCGCAGGCCCGGAAGTCGCCCAGGGTCACCTCGGGAGGGCACGCGGCCGTGGCCTCCATGAGGGGCGTGATGCGGGAGGGATCGGTCTTCTCGGAGATGCTGAACCTGGGCGCGCCGTCCAAGTAGGCGCGGTAGTCCCTCTCGATGGTCTCGAGGATGAGCGGGAGAACCCGCAGCCTCGCGCCTGTGTTCACCAGTATCCCGGCCTCGTAGCGGCCGCGCTTCTCTAGGAGTAGGTGGAGGGCTATCGCCCCTCCCAGGCTGAGCCCGCAGGGCACCGGGCGGGGGATGTCCAGGGAAGATACCAGGTCATCCACGGCGTCGGCGTAGCCGGACACGCGGTCCATCCCCCGGCCGCCGCTGGCGCCGTGTCCGGGGAGGTCCAGGGCGACGGCGTTCATCACCCCGGCGAGTGCTTCCACCTGCGCGCGCCATAGGACGCTCGACCCGCCCGATCCGTGGATGAAGACCACGCTGGGAAGATCCGGGTCCAGCGGCCAGCGGCCCGCGATAAAGGCGATATCGCCCGTCCTCGCCTCGTGCACCATGGAGCAAAGCATATCATATAGAGGCGTCTGTCCCGAGGGAAGGGGCGCGTTCGGGTCGGCTCGGACGGGGAAAAGGTGGATGGATCGAGCTGTCGTGGGTCCTAGGTGGAGGACGTGCGCGAAAGGGTTTTCGGCGCGGGTGCAGCACGTGTGGCGCTCGCCCGCCGCACGCGCGTCCGGTGTGCCCCGCCCGCCCCCGACGTGGGCTGCACGCATGAGCAGGGCAAGGGATATGGGGCACGCGATAGGGCGGCATGCCGTCGAGCCCGCCGTCATGTCGGATTGAAACGGACTGGTGCAGGTGACACCGAGCCTTGGGGGCTGAGGATGCCGGGATGAAGGAATATGCGATGTGACGGTTGCTATAATCCATATATGAGGTGATGCGAGACCTGCGCGTTGGTGGTTTCGTCAGGGCGCATTCCCTCAAGGCGTGAGCGATCGGTATCGGAACGACGGGAGGATCGAGTCCTCCGTGTCTGGCTTTTTCGATATGTCCAGGGAAGAGCCCTCGAGTTCCGGTCTCTTCGATATGTCAAGGGGAAGCCTTGCCTCGATAAGAAAGAAGGTCGGGACCGCGTTGGAGATCGATCCCGTCGAGCATAGTGCGGACGAATCGAAGATCGAAGATGCGACCCCAGAAAGGAGGTGTGACCATGGCCTTTGTAGCCGCATTCATCGCCCACGCTCCTGATGCCGATCCCGAGAAGCACCGCAGCGTGATAGATACCGGGAAGTACCGCCTGATCTCGGTGGCGGTGAGCGACCAGGAGCAGGCGCTTGCGGTGAGCCGGGAGCTGGTGGAGAAGGAGGGGATACACTCCGTGCTTCTCTGCCCCGGGTTTACCCACGCCGACGTGGCCGCCATCGCCGAGGCGGTGGGCGAGAACGTGGGAGTGACGGTGGCAAGGGGCGACGGCCCCAGCAACCGCATCGCCGTCCAGACCATAGCCCGGGAGTGGGGAAGTCCTTGACCTTAAATGTCCCGGTCCCTTCGGAGTGCCGGGAGCTTCGAAGCGAGATTTGAGGGGCCTTGTTGACCGGACCGCCTGCTTGTGGTTTACGGAGCGAATGGCGGAACCAATGGTCGCTTCGTCGCCCAGACCATAGCCCGGGAGTGGGGAAGTCCCTGACCGTTTCTCGGCTAGACCTTGAGTTCCAGGTAATCCACGTTGACCATGTGCGGCAGCGGAGGCGGTTCAATTCCCTGCTGCTCGAAGTACTCCAGTATCTCCTGGGGCCAACGGTCCGTCCCAGGCCTTCCGAGGTTTTCCACCCGCAGGGTGTAGGTGCCCCGCTTCAGGCCCGCCACCCTGAAGACACGGTAGTTCCACTGAGGACTGTTGGAGTCGTAGTTGTCGTAGTAGAGGTTGACGGTTCCGGAGGTCACCACGCGTCCGGTGCCGTTGTTTACCAGCGTGTAGGCGCAGTATCCACACTGCCAGTAGCGGGCGGAATATAGCGTCAGCTTGGCGCCGTTTATCGGGACCTCGACGATCACCTCCAGCGCGTCTCCCCCCGAGAAGCTGGCATAGAGCTGCCCGCCGTGGGCGCCCGTATATGCCTCACGGCCCCAAAGTCCCTCGAAAGCGATGGACGTGAAGGGATAGGCCGCCGCCTCGAAATCCGTCACGTAGGTACCGGCGGCCCTCGCCGCCGCGACCGGCGCACCCTTTACGGCCACTCTCCCCGCCCCGGTTTCGGAGTTGTATGGGCCGCCTCCCGTGGCCACCGCGCCGTCACCGCCGCCCGCTCCTTCCCCCGTATTTCCCGGGGCCATCTCCCGGTGTCCGGGGGCAGCCGACGCCGGAGAGGCCAACAGGATTATCGCCGCCAGCATGAAGACGACGGCTGCGGATATCCTCGAGAGGCGTATGGAAGAACCGGATCCGGCAACGCGCTTTCTGCTCATCCTCGCACCCCTTTCACATCTCGCACTGTATCACGAGCAGTTCGCGCCTCACCCGGACAGGTCGAGCATAAGCTTTCATGTCAAATTATGTCAAGCAGACCTGCCTCCACCAGGATCTCCAGCATAGCGGAGCCGCGCCTCCCTGGTGCGAGCTCCCGGGTCGTAAGGCATGATGATGCTGTCCGGTTGGCCTTGTCCGCGAAGGGGGGCAACCGGCATGAGGGCCGTTCGTCGATCAGTACCCTTGCGTCGGGAAGCTCACAGAGGAATTCCGGCGAAAAGACCTTGGCGAAACCAGAGACGCTCAAGAAGATCGTTGCCGTGTCGGGAAGGTCAGAATGGATCGCCGGCGAGAGGAAAGATGGAGCGGGCATGGCGGGCGATTCGTTGACCAATGACCGCAGGCGGCATATAATACTTCTCGCTTGGTCGCCTTCCCGCGCAGGGCGAGGCGAGATGGACGGCGCGAAGCCGTTGAGTCTACGGAAAAGAGAAGACACGCCCCGGAACCGGGTCTGCGTCCGGGATGCGGATAAGTAATCGAACAGGCCACGAAGGCCCGCTCTTCGTGGCCTTTGACTTTTCGGTGCGAAGAGGGCGGGAATCGCGTTACGCGTGAAAAGTCCCACCCGGGAGGAAGAACCCGGTGGGAAGTCGCCCTACGGCACGGCGGAAGCAAGGGCGCCATGAAGGCGATCGGTTCCCGGCAGGGAACGGCTTTCATGGCGCCCTTTTGATCGCCGGTCCCGGTCGGGCGGAGAAGCGCGAGGAATAGGCGCAAGAAACGAAAGAGGCGGAAAAGGATGGGAGATCGAGGGAGAAAAGCAAGGACGAGGCAAAAGAGTTCCCTGACAGACTCTGCGGGACAGGCGCCGACCGGGCATTTGAGCCGAGACGGTTTGCCGGGAGCGCATGGATGTTCCGGTGAGGCGTGGCAAGAGGAGCCTGCGAACGGGGAAGGCGGGACAGGCGCCGACCGGGCATTTGAGCCGAGACGGTTTGCCGGGAGCGCAAGTCGTGGAGCTCCCGGCGAGGGGAGACAGCAAGGAAGGAGGAGCGTTGGCATGGACGGAATGACCGGGACGGACGGAAGTCGGATGTGGAGGTGGGCGGCGGCGCTGGCTCCGCTGCTGCTCTTCGCCCTGCTGGCTTCGCTCTTCGCCGGCTGTGGCGGGAAAGGCGCCTCCACGGGCGGCGGCGAGAAGCGCGATGAGCTGGTGGTGGCCCTGGGTGGCGAGCGCGAGGAAGGATATGATCCCACCACAGGGTGGGGACGCTACGGGTCGCCCCTCTTCCAGAGCACCCTCCTCGCACGCGACGACGACCTGGAGATCGTGAACGACCTGGCGAGGGCCTACGAGATCAGCGAGGACGGCCTGACCTACACGGTGAGGATCCGGGATGACGTCAAGTTCTCCGACGGGCGGCCTCTTACAGCCGAGGACGTCGTCTACACCTACGAGACCGCGGCGAAGAGCGGCTCGGTGGTGGACCTGAACGTGCTCGAAAAGGTGGTGGCCGAGGACGACCGTACCGTGGTCTTTACCCTCAAGGAGCCCATGACCACCTTCGTGAACCTTCTCATCACCATGGGAATCGTACCCAAGCACGCCCACGGCGACGATTACGCCTACAACCCCATAGGGTCCGGCCCCTACAAGATGGTGCAGTGGGACCGGGGACAGCAGATGATCGTGGAGGCCAACCCCCTGTATTACGGAAAGAAGCCTTACTTCAAACGCATCACCTTCCTGTTCCTGGAAGAGGACGCGGCCTTCGCCGCCGCCCGGGCGGGCGAGGTGGACATGGCCGTCGTCCCCCATACCCTGGCCGCCAACAGCGTCCCGGGCATGAGGCTGCTGAGGGTGCCGAGCGTAGATAACCGCGGCATCTGCTTCCCCTGCGTGCCCGCTGGCTCCAGCGACGAGGAGGGCAACCCGGTGGGGAACGACGTGACCGGCGACATGGCCATCCGCAAGGCCGTCAACATGGCCGTGGACAGAAAGGCCCTGGTGGAAGGGGTTCTCAAGGGCTTCGGCAGCCCGGCCTATACCATCTGCGACAACCTCCCGTGGTGGAACCCGGAGACGGTGGTCAAGGACGCCGACCTAGAGGGCGCGAAGAAGGTCCTCGAGGAGGGAGGCTGGAAGGACGCCGACGGTGACGGCATCGTGGAAAAGGGCGCGCTCAAGGCCAGCTTCACCCTCATCTATCCTTCCTCCGACCAGACGCGCCAGTCCCTGGCCATGGCGGCCGCGGACATGGCGAAGAAGGTGGGCATCGAGATGAAGGTGGAGGGCAAGAGCTGGGACGACATCGAGCGCCTCATGCACTCCAACGCCGTCCTCTTCGGCTGGGGCAGCCACACCCCCATGGAGATGTACAACGTCTATCACGGCAAGTTCCGCGGTGAAGGGTGGTACAACGCCAATTATTACCATAACCCCGGCGTGGACGCCTACATGGACCGGGCGCTGGCGGCGGGGAGCGAGGAGGAGTCCCTGGAGCACTGGAAGAAGGCGCAGTGGGACGGCGAGACCGGCCTCTCGGCGCGGGGCGACGCGCCCTGGGCCTGGCTGGTGAACCTCGACCACTGCTACTTCGTCAACGAGAAGTTGGACACGGGGAAGAACCGCATCGAGCCTCACGGACACGGCTGGCCCATCACCGCAAACATAGTGGACTGGCGCTGGAAGGATTAGGGTGGAGGGCTTTCAAGGGCAGGCCGGCAGCAGGCCCGTCCGCCTCCGGCGGGCGGGCCATGCCGCCCCTCCCGTACTCGGAAAGGAGCGGTCTTGAGAAACGCCCTGCTCATGTTCGCCGGGCGCGCCCTGCGCCTCGTCACGCTGCTCGTCGCCTTGGTGCTGTTCTCCTGGCTGCTGATGAGCCGTTCCCCCATCGACCCGGTACAGGCCTATGTGGGGGCGGACATGAACCTGGTGAGCCAGGAGCAGAGGCAGCAGATCGAGGAGTACTGGGGGCTCAACGACCCCCTCCCCACACGCATGGCGCGCTGGTTCTCGGCCATCATGCACGGGGACTTCGGGACCTCCATGATCTACCGCCGTCCGGTGCTGGACGTTATCCGCGAGCGTTTCGCGGCCTCGCTGCTGCTCATGATGACCGCCTGGGCCTTGTCGGGGGCGATCGGCATGCTCTTGGGCCTGCTGGCGGGGGCAAGGAGCGGCGGCATGCTGGACCGCGGCGTGCGCTGGTACTGCTTCGTCATCGCCTCCACCCCCGCCTTCTGGCTGGCCATCCTCGTGCTCATGGTCTTCGCCGTATGGCTGGGTTGGGCGCCCGTCGGCCTGGCGGTCCCCATAGGGGTGGAGGCCTCGCGGGTGTCCCTCTTCAGCCGTCTGCACCACCTCATCCTGCCCGCCCTCACCCTGAGCATGCTGGGGGTGGCGAATATCACCCTCTTCACCCGGCAGAAGGTGGTTGAGGCCCTGAACAGCGAATACGCGCTTTTCGCGCGCGCCAAAGGGGAGAGCGAACGTTCGATCGTGCTGCGCCACGTGCCCCGCAATGTGGCACTTCCCGCCGTAACCCTGCTCTTCGCCTCCTTCTCGGAGCTCTTTGGCGGCTCGGTGCTGGTGGAGACGGTCTTCACCTACCCCGGCTTGGGACAGGCGACGGTGCAGTCGGCGCTGCGCGGGGACGTGCCTCTGCTGCTGGGGACGGTGATCTTCGGGGCGCTGTTCGTGTTCGCCGGCAACCTCCTGGCGGACGCCGTCTACCTGTTGATCGACCCCAGGATACGCGAGCTGAGACGCGTGGAGACCAGGGAGCTCTCCTATGAGCACGCGGAATAGGGCGGATACGGATGGGCAGGGCGGCAAGATGAAAGAAGGGCGATATCCTGCGGCTCGGGGTTCGAAGCCGCGGAACAAGATGCATACGAAGCGTCGCGGCGGGGGAGGTGGCGGACCACTTGCGGCCGCCTGGTCCCGGCTGCGGAACGAGGACGGCCAGGTCACCGTGGCGAGACCCGCCCTGCGCCTGCCGGCGCTCAACCGCAGGCAGCGCATGCTGCTGGGCACCTTCCTCCTCGCCGCCGTGATCGCCCTGGTGGTGATCTCCAGTTTCGCCATCAGCGACGCGCGCCTGGACACCGACCTGGATGCGCGGGACATCCCTCCCTCCCTGAGCCACCCCTTCGGCACAGACTGGCTGGGAAGAGACATGCTGGTGCGCACGGTGAAGGGCTTGACCTTAAGCCTGGGGGTGGGCTTTTTCGCCTCCGGATTCAGCGTGGCCATCGCTCTGGCGCTGGGGCTGCTCGCGGCTTCGGGGGTGAGGGCGGCGGACACGGCGGTCTCGTGGCTGGTGGACTTCTTCCTCGGCCTGCCCCACCTGGTGTTCCTCATCCTCATCGCCTTCGTCCTGGGGGGCGGTGTCCCGGGGGTGGTGATCGGAGTGGCGCTCACCCACTGGCCGAGCCTGGCGCGAGTGGTGCGCGCGGAGGTGATACAGCTGCGCGCGGCGGAGTACATCCAAGCCTCGCCGCACTTCGGGCGATCGAGGTGGTGGATGGCCAGGAAGCACTTCCTGCCCCACCTGGTGCCGCAGCTCATCGTGGGCTTCGTGTTGCTCGTGCCCCACGCCATACTTCACGAGGCCTCCATAACCTTCCTGGGGTTCGGGCTTGCCCCGCACCGCCCGGCCGTAGGGATCATCCTCTCCGAGTCCATGCGTTACCTCTCGGCGGGAAAGTGGTGGCTGGCCTTCATGCCCGGACTCTCGCTGGTGGTGCTGGTGGGGGTCATCTTCGCGCTGGGCGACAACCTGCGCGCCCTGCTTGACCCCCACACCGCGCATGAATGATGGTAAATAATAGCATAATTCCCAAATACAGGAGATGACGGCGGTGAGCGGGGGGAAGGGAAACAGGACATCGCATGGAAGGAATTATCATTCTCCCGTCTATGGTGGAAGCGGGATGGCCGTGGCACCAGGGAGGGATACGCCCTCATGTCCGAGGAACCCCTGACAACAAAGGAGTAAGCGATGGAACGGGCGCTGTCGGTTGACGGTCAGGAGACATATACAGGGTCGCGGAAAGCCGGCCCGGAATCCCGCGAGCGCGGGAAGGGCCGATCTCCACGCGAGAGACCTTCTCTCCTGGAGGTGAGGGAGCTCGCCGTCTCCTTCGTGCAGTACTCCAGAGGCCTGCGCCAGAGAACGGTATCCCCCATTGTGGACCTCAACCTCGTCGTGGATCGGGGAGAGGTGGTGGCGGTGGTGGGCGAGAGCGGTTCCGGCAAGAGCCTCCTCGCCCACTCCATCCTGGGCATCCTGCCCACCAACGCCCGCGTGAGCGGGGAGATCGTTTTCCACGGCAAGCCCCTCACCATGGAGAGGATAAGGGAGCTCCGGGGAAAAGAGATCGCCTTCGTGCCCCAGTCGGTGCAGTTCCTCAATCCCCTCATGCGCGTGGGGGCGCAGGTCCCCGTGAGGGGTAAGGACAGGCGCGAGCGTGAGGAGGGCCTGCGCGCCGCCTTCGAGCGCTACCGGCTACCCGCGGGGACGCAGAGGAAGTTCCCCTTTCAGCTCTCGGGGGGGATGGCGAGGCGCGTGCTGGTGGCCTCGGCCACCGTGGGCGGCGCCCGCCTCATCGTCGCCGACGAGCCCACTCCGGGGCTGGACGAGAGAGCGGCCGGGGAGGCCTTGGGGCACCTGCGTGAGCTGGCCGATGAGGGGCGGGCGGTGATGCTCATCACCCACGACCTGGAACAGGCGCTGGGCATGTCCGACCGCGTGGCCGTGTTCTACGCCGGGACCACCCTGGAGGAAGCACGTGCGAGCGAATTCCATGGGAAGGGAACGGAACTGAGACACCCCTATACCCGGGCCTTGTGGATGGCTCTGCCCTCGAACGGCTTTGATGCCGTGCCCGGCAACCAGCCCACGCCGGACAGGCTTCCCGCAGGATGCCTCTATTCTCCGCGTTGCGAGATGGCGACGGAAGTCTGTTTCATCGAGAGGCCGGCCAAGCGTGAACTGCGCGGTGGATGGGTGAGGTGCCACCATGCCGCTTGAAGCCAGGAAGGTCTCGTACCGCTACGGGCGCGGGGATTGGGTGCTGCGCGGGGCCTCGCTCTCCGTGTCTCCGGGCGAGGTGGTGGGGCTGAGGGGCGAGAGCGGGTCGGGAAAGACCACCTTCGCGCGCATCATCGCCGGGTATCTACATCCCCAGGAGGGAGCGGTTCTGCTCGACGGGAAGCCGTTGCCTCGCGGCTGCTACAACCCCGTGCAGCTCATGCACCAGCATCCCGAAAGGGCGGTCAACCCCCGCTGGCGCATGCGCGATACCCTCAATGAGGCGTGGGAGGTGGACGAGGTCACCCTCGAGGAGCTGGGCGTCGAGACCTCCTGGCTCGGGCGCTGGCCCAACGAGCTTTCAGGAGGGGAGCTGCAGAGGATATGCCTGGCGCGTGCCCTGGGCCCGGAGACGCGCTTCCTCATCGCCGACGAGATCACCACCATGCTGGACGCCGTGACCCAGGCCCAGATCTGGAGGGCCATACTGGCGAGGGTGAAGGAGAGGGGGTTGGGGGTGCTGGCGGTGAGCCACGACGCTTCCCTCCTGGAGCGGGTGGCGGACCGTGTGGTGGTTGTGGAGGAGATGATGGTGCAGCCCACCGAGACTCGGCCTGGCGATGCGGGCGAACGGCTTTCGGCTGGTTAAAGCCAAGGACGGGAGGCGCGCTCTTCCCGCCGCGGGACCGCCGCACGCGGCACCCTACGTGATCTCGCGGGCATGTTTGCGGAAGAAGTCCCGCTTGCCTTTCATGAACTCCGTGAAGGCCCTGGCAGGCGGGCTCAGGGGACGATCCCTGTGCCACACCATGTTGAAATACCGCCTCGCGCGCAGGCCGGTGACGTTGATGATGGCTATACGCCCTTCCGCCAGGGGTCCGGCGATCGCCCAGGCCGAGACGAGGGAGATGCCCGCGCCGGATTCCACGGCTGAGATCACCGAGCTGGTGCTGCCGAGCTCCATCTCCACCGACAGGCGCGCAGTGTCCAACCCCGCGTCCTGCAGGGCTTTCAGCATGAGCTCCCTGGTGCCGGAGCCCTCCTCCCTGAGGATGAAGCGCTCGCCCTGCAGGCGCGCCGGGCGGACGTAGCGTTTGTTCGCCAGAGGGTGCGCGGGAGGGCAGATGACGCGCAGCTCGTCGGGGCAGAAGGGGACCAGTTCCAGATCGTCCCGGCTCGGGCTGCTCCCTATGAAGCCGAACTCGAAGGCGCCGGAGAGCACCGCCGCCGTCACCTTGGAGCTGTCCATGATCTCCAGCACCGGCTCGATGCCGGGGTGTTTTGCCCTCAGGTCGGACAACACCAGGGGCAGCACATATTCCCCGGGGATGTTGCTGCTGGCGATGCGCAGTCTCCCCGCCTCGCCCTCCTTCGCCTGCGTGAGGGCCGCGAACATCCTCTCCTC
Source organism: Actinomycetota bacterium (assembly GCA_014360645.1). Taxonomy (NCBI): domain Bacteria; kingdom Bacillati; phylum Actinomycetota; species Actinomycetota bacterium. The sequence continues at coordinate 48,277 of JACIXD010000017.1, forward strand.
GGCTTCCACCACCTCCCGCGCATGCTCCAGGAACACCTTCCCGGGTTCCGTGGGGACATAGCTGTTGCCGCGGCGCTGGAAGAGCCGCGTCCCGAGGTCGCCCTCCATCTTCTTCACCGTGAGGCTGATGGCGGGCTGGGTGATGCCCAGCCGCGAGGCCGCCTCGCTGAAGCTGCCGGTTTCCGCCAGGGCTATGAGCTGTCTCAGGCTGTCGGTGTTCAAACGCGTTTCCTCCCGCCGCCTCCCCGGGTGTTGCAGGTGCCGCATCTTGATTATAAGTGATGTTTATTCCATTCCGCGACAGGAAAATGGGATACCGGAGGGCGCCCCCCGGGTTCCCGCCCGGATGAAGGCAGGGCCATCCCTCCCTCGAGATCCGCGAGCCTCAGAACACCAGGTCCCCGGCCCCCCATGGACGATAAGCCTGACCGGGCGCCCGGGAGGACGGCCGCCTCCGGGCGGGGCGTTCGCCCGCGGCGCCGTCTTGCGTTACGGGACCGCAGGCCCGTCTGGTATCCTTTAGGCAGGACCTGTGGCAGGACGCGCGGACCCGGGTGCCCTTTATCCGGAGGGCGGAAGGAGTGTGGGACCTTGGGGGACGAAGTACGCATCTCGGCCGAAGGCATCGCCTACTCTTACGGTGACCGCCTGGCGGTGGACCATATCTCCTTCCAGGTAAGGGCGGGCGAGGTTCTGGGCTTCCTGGGCCCCAACGGCGCCGGAAAGACCACCACCCTCAAGATGCTGGTGGGCCTGCTGGTGCCGCAGGCGGGCAGGGTGAGCATCCTGGGCAGGGACATGGTGAGGGAAAGGGAGGCGGTCCAGGCGCGCATAGGGGTGTGTTTCGAGGAGAAGAGCCTCTACGAGGACATGTCCGCCGCCGCCAACCTGCGCTTCTTCGCCTCTCTCTTCGGCATCCGGCGCCCGGACATAGCGGGCCTGCTGGAGAGGGTGGGCCTGTCCGCGGAACGCAGGGATCGCGTGGCTAATTTTTCCAAGGGAATGAAGCAGCGCCTCATGGTGGCCAGGGCCCTGGTCAACCAGCCTGAGGTGCTCTTTCTGGACGAGCCCACCGACGGGCTGGACCCCGTCTCGTCGGAGGCCATCCGCGGAGTGATCATGGAGGAGAGGACGCGGGGGGTCTCGGTGTTCCTCACCACCCACGACATGATGGAGGCGGACAAGCTCTCTGATAGAGTGGCTTTCATACACGACGGCAGGATAGCGGCTTACGACACCCCCGAGAACCTCAAGCACGCCTACGGAAAGAGGGTGCTCAAGGTCCGCTACCGCGCGGATGGAAGCGCGGCAGAGGAGGAGATCCCACTGGACGACCGCGCCGCGGCGGGTCGGGTACAGGAGATCCTCTCCACGCATGAGGTGATCGACATGCATACCGAGGAAGCGACCCTCGAGGACATCTTCATCCGACTGACGGGCAGGAAGCTGGATTGAGAGATAGGGGTAGGCCGCGCGGCCGAGGTACCCCGGGCTCTCCGGCAGGAAGCCGCGAGGGCATGGCCGCGAAAGCCTGATGCCGGGCGCCGGACCCGTGCCTGTAGGGGGAAGCCGCGAGGGAAACCGTGGTGGTGAGCCGATGGCGAGGATACTGTCGATAGCGAAGAAGGACCTGGGGCACATAGTGCGCAACCGCTTCCTGGCGGTCATCTCCCTGCTGGTCATCGTGGTTTTTGGCGTCATGTTCCATCTGCTGCCCTCCCGCGTGGACGAGACCTTCAGGATGGGCTTCTACCTGGAGGTCGCTGAAGGGGCGGAGGAGGCCTTCGGTCTCGAGGTCGGCAGGGAGGCGGTGACGTCGAGGCTCGAGGAAGCGGGCGGAGAGGGCGCGGAGGAGGGACTGGAGCTGGTGTGGGCGGAGTCCGCGGCCGAGCTCAGGGAGATGGTGCAGGAGGGGAAGGTGAGCGCCGGCATATCCCTGGTCATCGCCGGCGGGGAGCCGGAGGTCTCGCTCTACGTCGCTTCCGACGCGCCCCGGGAGGTATCGGAAGCGGGAGAGGCGATAGCGCGGGAGGTGGGCTATGCCCTGGTCGGCTACCGCCTGCCCGCGGACTTCAAGGCCGTGGTGCTGGGCCCGGACATGCTGGGGAGGCAGATCCCCATGCGCGACAGGCTGCGGGTGGTCCTCCTGGCCTTCGTCTTCCTCCTCGAGATCTACAGCCTGGGCAACCTGGTCATGGAGGAAGTGCAGAAGAGGACCGCGCAGGCGGTCCTGGTCACCCCGGTCACCCTGGGCGAGTTCATATCCGCCAAGGCGGTCACGGGCATAGCCTTCACCTTCTGCCAGGCCCTGCTCCTGGCCCTGCTCCTGCGGGCGATGCCGGGGGACGTCTGGGCGGCGGTGCTGGTCTTCCTGTTCATGGGCGCGGCCATGATGGTGGGGATGGCCTTTATCATCGGCGCGGCGAGCAGGGATTTCATCACCATGGCCATGATCTCCCTGCTCCCCATGGTGGTGCTGGTGATCCCGGGGTTCCTGGCCGTGTTCCCGGGCTTCGACCCGCCGGTGGCCAAGGCCATTCCCACCTACTGGCTGGTGAAGCCGCTGGACGGCATGTTGAACTACGGGCTGGGGATCTCCGATTACCTGTCCTCCCTGCTGTGGCTGGCGCTGTTCACCGCGGGGTTCTTCGTCCTGGGCTTCGCGATCCTGAAGAGGAGGCTGGTATGAGCATGCCGGCGGCGTGCGGCGGGGTAGAAAGGCGCGGCGGGAGAGCCGGGGAGGTCGTGGGGAGCCGCGGGAACGCCGGGAGGTGGCGGAGATGAGCGCCCGCAGGATCGCCGCCATGATGAGGAAGAGCATGAACCCGCGCAACCCCTATATAATCTTCGCGCTGCTGGGCCCGCTGATCTACGCCGCCGTGTTCCAGCTCGTCTTCAGCATCTGGGAGACCAGGCCGAGGGTCGCCGTGTACGAGGAGGGAGACGCGGCGGTCACGCGTGAGCTGGAGGCCGTGGAGGCCGTGGACGCCCTGGTCGTGGACTCGCCCGAGGAAGTAAAGCGGGCGGTCGAGAGCAAGCGGGCGGACGCGGGCGTGGTCCTGGACGGCGGGGCGAAGGAGAAGGTCTTCGCGGGGGAGAGGACGCCCGTGGAACTGTACATCGGCGGCGAGAGCCTGGCGAAGAACAGGGTCATCGCCACCGCCGCCATCACCGCCGCCCTGCGCGCCGTTTCCCCGGGGGTGCCGCGGGTGGACTTCGAGGTGATCAGGCTGGGTGAGGAGAAGGCCCTCTCCGCCATGGAGATATTCCTCCCCTTTGTGGTCATCTATGTCATCCTCCTCGGAGGCCTCATGCTCACCTCCTCGTCCTTGGTGAACGAGAAGGAACGCAAGACCCTGGCGGCCCTCCTGGTCACCCCGGTGACCTTGTCAGAGATAATGCTGGCTTTCGGCGCCGTGGGGGTGACGGTATCCCTGGTCATGGGGGCGGTGCTGGTCCTCCTCACCACGGGGCTTTCCCAGCCGGCGCTCATGTTGACGGTGTTCGTGCTGGGATCGCTGCTGGCGGCGGAATGGGGGCTGCTGCTGGGCTTCCTCTCCCGTGACCAGACCACGCTGGTGGCCTACATAAAGGCCTTCGGCATCTTCCTCATCGCTCCCGCCCTGTTCATCGTCAACCCGAGCTGGCCGCAATGGATCGCGAAGATTTTCCCCACCTACTATATCGCCAATCCCATCTTCCGCGCGGCCATCTACGGCGAGGGATGGCGAGAGGTGGGGTGGCAGGTACTGGTGCTTCTCGGACTGACCCTGCTCTTTCTGTTCCCCCTGACGGCCTTCGAACGGGGTCAGATCTTCGATCTTCGATAATCGAACGGGGTCAGATCTTCGGGGCCACATCTTTTCGATCTTCGGTTGTCGCGGTTCGAGGCATTCCCACCCGGTTTTCGGAGTCATATACCGCCACTGGGTGCGGGGCGAACGTGGAGTTGTCGCGGTTCGAGGCATTCCCACCCGGTTTTCAAGCGCTACCGAAGATCGAAGACCCTAATCGTGTAAATAAGTCGATTCGCCGTCGAAGATCGAAGATCTGACCCCATTGACCGGGGCGGGGGGCGATGTTAACCTAACGGTGTTTGATTAAATACCGGGGGGAGGGCTCGGCTCTATCTGTACGGTGGAGGAGGTACCCGTGCCGAGACCGGCTATGAAGTCCCACGAAGTGCGAGCGATGAAGAACCGCATCCTCCAGGCCGCGGTGGAGCTCATCGCGGAGGAGGGGTTTCAGAACCTATCCATGCGCAAGATCGCGAGCAGGATGAACATCTCCGCGCCCACCATATATTACTATTACGCCAACAAGGACGAGCTCAACATCGCCATCCGCAAGCGGGCGGGCGAGATGCTCTACCGCAGGCTCTCCGCGGCATACCGCTCCGGCAGGGACGTGAAGGAAAAGGGATGGCGCATGGTCAAGGCGTACCTCGATTTCGGGTTGGGCATGCCCGACTATTACGCGATCATGTTCGATTCCACCGCGCCCAAGCACTCGGATTACGTCGGGACAGAGCTGGAGGAAGCGGCGCGCGAAGAACTGGTCTCGTCCATGCGCAACGCCGAGCTCATGTGGAAGATACTGGGAGAATTCGAGCAGGCGGGCTACATGGTGCCGGACGAGATAGAGCGCATGGGCATGGTGTTGTGGAGCGAGCTGCACGGGCTGGTGTCCCTGCACAACAACAACCTCTTCCGGGAGATAGGCTATCCCGCTAGGAAAGATGTGTACGAGACGGCGAAGCTCTATTATGAGACCTTTCTTGCCGTCTTCGACCCGCATAGCGGTTGGATAAGGAACGGGACACCGGGGCCGGCGGGCAGGACGGAGGGCGGGGCCCGTGGTCGAGCCCCGGATTCGAGAAGGGACGCGGAGGGAAGGAGCAAACGGCCGTAGCTGCTGTCGCTGCCGAAGAGGAACGAAGAGAGGCGGCGCAGGCCCCGGCCTCGATTCCGGGGTCTTGAAGCGGATGCTCCGGATAGCGCCTGAGAGAAAGCAGCACGGACCGCGATCTGATTCCGTGATAGGTTCTTTCGGGAGAACGTCTTAAAGAGTCGGCGAAAGGATGTGGCATGGAGGATTATCTTGAGCGCGTGAGGCAGGCACTTGCGGACCTGGAGGCGGACGACCTGGCGGCGCTGCTGACCGAGGCGCTCCAGGCCGGCGTGGGGGCTACCGACCTCCTGGCGGCCATGAGCGAGGCCATGGTGGAGGTGGGCAGACGCTTCGAGGCCGGAGAGTATTTCCTGGCCGACCTGGTGCTGGCGGGCGAGGAGATGAAGGTGGGGGTAGCGGTCCTGGAACCCCACCTGACGGCAGGCGACAGGGGGCAGAAGGGTACGGTGGTCCTGTGTACCGTCAAGGGCGACATCCACGATATCGGCAAGAACCTGGTGGGGACGATGCTCTCCAGCGCCGGCTTCCGGGTGGTGGACCTGGGCGTGGACGTGCCGGCGGAGAAAGTGGTGGAGGCGGTGAAGGCCAACTCTGCCCGGGCGGTAGGTCTGTCCGTGCTCCTCACCACCATGGTGGGGTCGATAGGAGAGGTGGTGGTAAGCCTGGAGAGGGCCGGGCTCCGCGAAGGGGTGAAGGTGGCCGTGGGAGGCGCCTGCGTCACCGATGAGGTGGTGGAGCGTTACGGGGCGGACGCCATGGGCCGCGACGCAGTGGAAGCGGTGCGCATCTTCTCCGGCTGGGTGGCGTGACGAAGGGGGTGGCCCGTGATGTCCGATAAGCACCGCAGGGTCCTCGATGCCCTGGAGCAGAGGGTTCCCGACCGCGTTCCGGTCATGGACCTCATGAACGAGTTCTCCACCAGCAACGCCATCCTGGGGAAGAGACCCCATCCCCTGGGGAAGCTGGTGCGGGATCCGAGGGCATCCAGGGTCATGGACCGCCTCTTCGCGCTGCCGGGGTCCGCCCAGCTCACGGACCGCGAGATGGAGCGTTTTACCCACCTGGGGGCGGCGGCCGCGGTGAAGATGGACTACGACGCCGCATGGCTGAGCTGTTTCCCGGTGCTGCGCTTCCGCGACTCGCGCACTATGACCGATATCTTCGGCCGCTTATGCGACGTCTCCGTGGACGCGGCGGGGAACCTCGCCAACCCCATCTACCGCGAGGGTCTCATCAAGAGCCCGGAGGACTGGAAGGCCTGGCCCAAGCGTGATGTCTTCCGCCTCCCGGAGAAGGTGAACAGGGTGTTCTGGGAGGTGCAGCGCGCATACGGTGACCGCCTCTTCATCTTCGCCTTCGCCAACTACGGGCTCTTCGAGAACACCTGGCAGCCCATGGGCTTCGAGCGCTTCGCGGTGGCGGCGCGCAGGGAAAGGGATTTCCTGCGCCGGGTGATAGGTTTCTACGCCGACCTACACTGCATGCTCATGGAGGCCGTCGCCGACGCCGGGGTACCCGGCTTCATCCATACCGACGATCTCGCCTATAAATCCGGCCCCATGCTCAGCCCGCGCCTTATCGAGGAGCTCTTCGGGGACCACTACCGGCGCATTACCGAGACCGCGCATGCCCTGGGCCTGAAGATCGTCATGCATTCCTGCGGTAACGTCACCTCCCTCCTCGAGCACTTCGTGTCCTGGGGGTTCGATGCCGTGCATCCCCTGGAGCCCACGGCGGGGGTGGATCTTGCGGCCGCCAAGAAAGCGGTGGGGGACCGCATCTGCCTCATCGGCAACCTGGACATCACGCACATCCTCGTGGACGGCACGCGCGAGGAGGTCTTCGCGGCGGTGCGGCGGGCTGTCGAGGACGCGGGCGAGGGCGGCGGGTTCATCCTCGCCCCCGACCACAGCCATCCCGACATATCGGTGCAGCGACTGCTCTGGATGGTGGAGGCGGCCCGCGAATACGGGACCTATCCCCCCGGCACGCACGAGGAGCCGAGCCCTTGATCTCGCAGGGGGTGCCACTGGGAATAGTTTACAGCATCGCCGCCCGGTATCTTGTCGGCTAAGGGCGCGGATCCATGGTCGGAAGGGTATAATATCCTGCGGAAGAACATGCTTGCGAAAGCGGGATGGATATGATCACATTCGCGTCGGATGCCGTTTCCACGGGAGAGCTGATACTCTACCTCCTTCCGGTGATCATCATCCAGCTGGCGTTGATGGTCTATGCCCTGGTGGACCTGTTGCGCCGCGAGAAGGTGAGGACCGGCAACAAGGTACTCTGGGCGGCGGTCATCCTGCTCTTCAACCTCGTCGGCCCCATCGTCTATCTTGCCTGGGGCCGCCATCCATCCGCAGAAGAGAGTGACGCCGGCCCCGGTCCCTCATGAGTTGCTGGAGACGGTAGGACTAACAGGGGAGCCCGGCGACCTTTCCGCGGTTGACGGGAGGACGCTCGCCCACGAGGCCGTGACGGCGCAGCGTTCATGCAGGGTTCCATGGAGGACAAGGACTCGGAACATGGCCGTTGATAACGTGCTGGAGGCGGTAGGGCTAACCAAGAGGTTCGGCGACCTCACCGCCGTGGACGGCCTGAGCTTCGCGGTGAAGCCAGGAAGGCTGGTGGGGTTCGTGGGCCCCAACGGCGCGGGAAAGACCACCACCCTGAAGATGATCCTAGGCCTGATATCGCCCGACGAGGGCAGGGTCTTCCGCTTCGGAAGGGAGGCGGACCGCAGCAACATGGAATCTCTTTCCAGGATCGGATACGTCCCCGACGTGCCTTCCTTCCCGGAGTGGATGCGCCCCTTGGAGTTCCTGGAATACATCGGCGGCTTCTTCTCCCGGGACCGCGGGGTGGTGAGGGAGAAAGCGGAGGAGATGCTGAGGGCTTTCGGCCTGGAGGGACTCCGGAAGAGGAAGGTGGAGGGTTTCAGCCGGGGAGAAAGACAGCGGCTGGGGATGGCGCAGGCGATGATGGGGGACCCCGAGCTCCTGGTGCTGGACGAGCCCACCTCGGGCCTAGATCCCCTCGGGCGCTACGAGGTCATCACCTATATCGAGCGCATGAAGGGCAGGGCGGCGGTGCTGGTCTCCACCCACCTCCTGGAGGACGTGGAGAGGATATGCGATGACGTGCTGATGATAGACAGGGGAAAAAAGATCCTGGACGCGTCCCTCGAGGAGGTGAAGTCGCGCTGGGGAGGGAGCGTCCTCACGGTAGAGGTGGACGCGGGCGCGGACAGGCTGGCGGCGTCCCTGGCCGGCATGCCGTGGGCGAAAGGCATCTCTCAAAAGGGAGACGCCCTCGAGGTAGCGGTGTCGGACATGGGAACGGCGCGCAGGGAGATACCCGCGGCGGTGGCCGGGCTGGGTCTGGAACTGGTGAGGTTCGAGGGGCGCCCACCCCGCCTGGAGGAGATATATATCTCCCTGACCAGGGATGGAGGAACGGAGGAAGGGCGTGAGTGACCGTCTGGCCAACCAGCTCAGAAAGGACCTGCGGGAGACGGTACGCACCTACCGCGCCTGGGTGCTGGTGGGAGCCTTCGCGGTCTTCGGCATCGTGAGCCCGGTGATGATGAAGTTGCTGCCCCGCATCCTGCCGGAGTCCGAGGAGTTCCAGATCGTCTTCAAGGACACCACGGCCCTGAGCGCCGCCACCCAGTACTTCGACAACGTCACCCAGATCGTCTCGCTGATCGTGGTGATACTGGCGGCGGGAGCGGTGGCGGGCCGGAGGAATTCCGGTTTCTACCATATCCTGCTCACCAAACCGGTTAGGCGCGGAGAGGTCCTCGCCAGCTCCTTCATCACCTACGCGCTGCTCATCCTGGCCGGCCTCCTGGTGGGGCATGCTCTTTTCGGCATCTACACCGAGCTGCTCTTCGGCGGCTTGAGCCTCTGGGGACTGCTGGCATCCCTTGCAGCCTGCGCGGCCGCTCTGTGGCTGCTCCTGGCCCTGACGGTTTTTCTCGGGGTGGCGACGAAACGCGCCGCCCTGGCGGGAGTGCTCTCCTTCCTGGGCTTCTTCGTGGTCTCGCTGCTGTTGGGGCTGCTGCCCATCTCCTGGGAGATCGCGCCAGCGGCACTTTTCAGCCGCTCCTCCGAGGTGGCGGCGGGGAAGGCCGGGCTGAGCGTGTTGGTGCCGGGAATGGCGACGGCGTTTCTGGCCGCGGCCGCCCTGCTCTACGCTGCGGTGAGGATATTCGAAAGGGCCGACCTTTGAGGGGAAGGAGGGGTGATGGGCGGATCGCTGCTCATGGCCTTCGATCTCGGCGGCGGCTCCGGCCGCTGCATGCTGGTGGATCCCGAGGCGGGGGTGGTGCAGGTGGCCTCCAGGAGCTGGACGCACCCCGTGGCCCCCAACACCGCGGGGCTGGGATACGACCTGGATCTCGAGGACATATGGAAGAAGATGGGAGATGCGTCCCGCCAGGTCATGCGGGACTCCGGGGCCGCGCCCGGGGAGGTGGCGGGAGTGGCCGCGTGCAGCATGCGCAACACCACCGTGCTCATGGACGCCGCAGGCGGGGTGCTTTTCGCGACGCCCAACCAGGACGCGCGCGCCCTGGGGAACGCCCTCGCCCTGGCCGAGGCCCTGGAAGCGGGCAGGCTGGCGGGCGCCGCCCTGGACATCTTCCCCGTCGAGCCGCCGGGGTCCGACGACCGCCTGGTCCGGCGTGAGGAGGTCATCGCCACGCCGCACATCGGGGGCAACACGGTGGAGACCGGCGCCCACCAGGGCCAGATGGCGGCGCAGCAGCTCCGCGACCTGCTGCGCGGCAGGGCGCCCGCGCATATCCTCAACCCCGAGGCTCTGGAAGGATTTGACTGGACGGCTCCCCGCCGCGAGCCCGCCCCCGAGGTGCAGGAGCGCCTGGCCGCCAACCCCCGGCCTTCCATGACCTCTTAACGGGCCATGTTAAGCCCCTCCTCTGCCGGGAAGAGCGGGGCGACGGGAATATGCCCGCCTCCTCAGAGGACGAAAGGGTTTTGGGACCGCTCGAAAGGACCGAAGAGGGCGAAGACCCCCTTGTCCGGGAACCGCGGAAAAAGCCCTCACGGACACGAGACTGGCTATAAGATTCGGCAGATAACCGCCCGTCTGCCGGACATTCCTCGCGTGTGGCGGTGGCGCGGCCGTCGATCACCTGTTGCCGTGCGGATGACCGCCCGTCTGCCGGATGCTACTTGCGGGGTCTCGAGGGGATGTATCCGAGAGGTCATGCTGCCGGCTGGTCCTATCGTGACCCAGGTAGGGTGCACGGTAGAGGTGGCGGTTATGCGGCCACAGGCCGGGTTCCCTTGATGCCGCTCCCTTTCCGGCGGCCGGAATGAGACCCGGTCAATCCTTTTTGCCGCGCAGCCTGGCGAGCTTGGGTTTCAGGAGATGCCAGAAGTGCTTATTTATGGTGTCAGTCCTTTTTGCCGCGCAGCCTGGCGAGCTTGGGGGCGATGACCGCGCGGCAGTAGGGCTGGTCGGGATTGCGCTCGTAGTAGCGGTGGTGGTACTCCTCGGCGGGGAAGAATCTCTCCAGCCGCTTGACCTCGGTGACGATGGGACGTTCGTAACCCTCGCGTATGGAATCGATGAACCTCTCAACTCTGTCCCTCTGCGCCTCGTCGGTGTAGAGGATGATGGACCGGTACTGCGTGCCCACGTCCGCCCCCTGCCGGTTCAGGGAGGTGGGGTCGTGGGTGGAGAAGAAGACCTCAAGGATCTCCTCCAGGCTCACCTCCCGGGGATCGAACCCCACCTCCACCACCTCGGCATGTCCGGTGGCGCCGTCGCAGACCTCGCGGTAGGTGGGGTTGGAGACGAAACCGCCAGCGTATCCCGGCGTCACCGTCACCACGCCCGCGACGGTGCGGAAGAAGGCCTCCGTGCACCAGAAGCACCCTCCTCCCAGCACTATGGTCTCGTATGCGTCACCGGCCATCGGGGATGAACCTCATGGATATGGAGTTCACGCAGTGCCGCGTGTTCTTGGGGGTGAACCCCTCGCCCTCGAAGACGTGCCCCAGGTGGCCTCCGCACCTGGCGCAGACGATCTCCGTACGCCTGCCGTCGGCGTCGGGCTGCCGCTTCACCGCGCCGGGGATCTCGTCGTCGAAGCTGGGCCAGCCGCACCCGGAGTGGAACTTGTCCTCCGAGCGGTAGAGGGGCGCTTCACACCGCCGGCATACGTAGGTGCCCGGCGCGAATAGGTCGGTGTACTCCCCGGTGAAGGGCGGCTCGGTCCCCTTGTGTACGATGACCCGCTCCTCCTCCGGCGTCAACTTTTTCTCTTCCATGCAGTAAATGTAACCCCTCCGCGGTCATCGACGCCATGCGCGGGGTCATGGTGGACTCGGCAGTCTCTAAGTCTCTACAGAGTGAGCATGTATCCCCCGGTTCGGCTGCGCCTGCGCCCCGGGTGCCCCCGACCTGACCCGCGGCCCGCGAGGTGTTATCATTCATACGCATGGTAAAGACCATGGGAGAGGAGACGGTCTTGCGAGAAGGCGGGATGCCCGCGTACATGAAGCCGGGAGAGCTCCCCTCCCGCGCCGGCCTAGTGGTGGTCGGGGGAGGGGTGATCGGGTGCTCCATAGCCCGCGAGGCCACGCGTTTCACGTCCGACGTGGTGGTGCTGGAGAAGGAGGCCGACGTGGCGTGCGGCACCTCCAAGGCCAACAACGCCGAGGTGCACTCGGGCATCGGCGAGGACGCCGGCACCCTCAAACAGAAGCTCAACGTGCGCGGCAACCGCATGTACGACGACTTTGTGCGGGGCCTGGGGGTGGAGCTCAAGCGCCAGGGGCTGCTCATCGTGGTCACCCAGCGCGCCATCCCCCGCGACGGGGGCATGTCCGAGGACGAGCGCATGGAGCTGCTCACCCGCAAGATCCCCGAGGGCATCGTGGCCTACGGTAAGAACGCCGGCATCGAGGGCCTGCGCACCCTCTCCCGCGAAGAGGTCTTCCGCATGGAGCCCAACGTCACCCGCGAGGCGGTGGCGGGGGTCTTCGACCCCACCTACGGGCTCATCAGCCCCTACAAGCTCACCATCGCCCTCGCGGAACACGCGGTTATCAACGGCGCGAGGGTGTTTCTCAACACGACGGTCACCGGCTTCCGCGTTGAGGACGGCGCGGTGAGGGCGGTGATCACAGACCGCGGCGAGATCGAGACCTCCCTGGTGGTCAACGCCGCCGGGGTCTTCGCCGACGAGGTGGCGGACATGGCCGGGGCGGGCGGTTTCGTGATCCATCCCCGCAAGGGGGCCACCCTGCTCTTCGACCGCCAGGTGACGGCGGAGTACGTTAGGTCCAGCGTGGCCGAGTTCCGGCTGCCGGGCCAGAGGACCACCCAGAGCAAGGGGGGAGGGGCCATGCCCACCGCCGAGGGCAACCTGCAGCTCGGCCCCACGGCCATCGAGGTGGAGGACAAGTACGACACCTCCATCTCCGCCGAGGAGATCGAGGAGATCTTCGAGCGCTTCCACTACCTGCTGCCTGATTTTCCCAGAGACGCCCTCATCTCCGCCTTCAGCGGCGTGCGCGCCCCCACCCTGGAGGAGGATTTCGTCATCGGAGCCTCCGAGGCGGTGCGGGGGTTCGTGAACGTGGCGGGCATCCAGTCGCCGGGCCTGGCCTCCGCCCCGGCCATCGCCGAGATGGTCCTGGGCATCCTGCACGACCTGGGGCTGCCGCGCGAGCCGCGCCCGGACTTCGACCCCGTGCGCCCCGCGCCGCCCAAGTTCTCCGAGCTCTCCAACGCGGAGCGCAACCGCCTCATCCGCGAGGACCCGCGCTGGGGGAACGTCATCTGCCGCTGCGAGACGGTGACGGAGATGGAGGTGGTGAACGCCATCCATTCCATCATCCCCGCCACCAACATGGACGCGGTGAAGCGGCGCACCCGCACCGGCATGGGGCGATGCCAGGGCGGATTCTGCCACAACCGCGTGGCCGCCATCCTGGCCCGCGAGCTGGGCATCCCCGTCACCGCGGTCACCAAGGACGGGGAGGGCTCGCCGGTCTTTCTGGGCGCGGCCAAGGAGTTCCTGGGGGGTGGCCAGGCTTGAGCGCGGTGCGCAGGCCGCAGTGCGTGGTCATCGGCGCCGGCCCCGCCGGGCTGGGGGCGGCTCTGGCGGCGCGGGAGGCGGGGCTCTCCGACGTCATGCTCCTGGAGCGCGATTTCGAGCTGGGGGGCATCCTGCCGCAGTGCATCCACGACGGCTTCGGGTCCATCGTCTTCGAACAGGTGCTCACCGGGCCGCAGTACGCCCAGCGCTTCATCGACCGCGTGGAGAGGGCGGGCATCGAGGTGAAGCTCAACACCATGGTGCTGGAGATGCGGGGGGACCGGCGCATCACCGCCGTCAACCCCGCGGACGGGGTCTTCGAGCTGGAACCCTCTTCCATCGTGCTGGCCATGGGCTGCCGGGAACGCACGCGGCACCAGGTGATGATCCCCGGCTACCGGCCCGCGGGAGTGATCTGCGCCGGGGCCGCCCAGCGCGACATCAACATCGAGGGGCTGATGCCCGGCAGGCGGGCGGTCATCCTGGGCTCGGGGGACATCGGCCTCATCATGGCCCGCCGCCTCACCCTGGAGGGGGCGGAGGTGGAAGGGGTCTATGAGATCATGGACCACCCCGGGGGGCTCACGCGCAACGTGGTACAGTGCCTGCACGACTACGACATCCCCCTGCATCTCTCCCACACCGTGACCTTCATCCACGGCAGGAAGAGGGTGGAGGCGGTGACGGTGGCCCGGGTGGGGGAGGACCTCAAGCCCTTGAGGGACACGGAGCGACGCGTGCCCTGCGACACCCTGGTGCTCTCAGTGGGCCTCATCCCCGAGAACGAGCTCTCCAAGCAGGCGGGGGTGCAGCTGGACCCCCTCACCGGAGGGCCGGTAGTGGACGAGACCATGCACACCTCCGTGGAGGGCATCTTCGCCTGCGGCAACGTGGTCTGCGTCTTCGACCTCGTGGACTGGGTCACGCAGACCGCGGAGACGGCGGGCCGGGGGGCGGCGGAGTACGTGCTGGAGGCCGGGAGGCGGAAGCGCGGGCCCGCGGTGCGGGTCACCGCGGGTCGAAACGTGAAGTTCGTGGTGCCGCAGCTCGTCCGGCGCCCGGAACGCGGCGTGGATTTCTTCTTCCGCGTGGAACACCCAGAGAGGGCGGCGCGGACGCGGGTGCTGGTGGACGGCGAGGAGCTCTACTCCCGCAAGGCGAAGATGGTGCGGCCGCCGGAGATGATCAAGGCGGGGGCGGACCCCGGGAAGGCGGCGCGCGGGCCGGAGAACGTCACCGTGGAAGTGGTCGCGGAGGAGGAAGAGGCATGACGCGTCCGCGGCGGCGAGGAGAGAGCGCGCGGAATGCGGGGACCGCGGGGGGACGCGATGAAGAAAACGCATAGCTACACCTGCATCAACTGCCCCCTGAGCTGTGGGCTGACCCTGGTGGAGGAGGACGGCGAGGTCCTCGAGGTGAGCGGCGCCGACTGCAGGGTGGGTGAGAAATATGCCGTGGAGGAGTTCCGCAATCCCCGCCGCACTGTGAGCACCACCGTGCGTGTGCAGGGCGGCGTGCTCCCCCTGCTGCCGGTGGTGAGCGCGGCGCCCATCCCCAAGGCCCTGGTGAGGGACGCGGTGCGCATGCTCTCCAGGCTCACCGTGGATGCGCCGGTGGCGGACGGCCAGGTCATCTACCCCGACATCCTCGGCACCGGGGTGGACGTCGTCGCCTCCCGGCGGCTAGACGCCGCGGGCCGAGGGGACGCGTAAGGAGGTCCGGGCACGCGCCGTGGGAAGACGCGTGGCGTGGCGCGGGCGTCTTCCCCGCAGACGGCGAGGCCCGGCCCTCTCTTAGGAAATATCTGCCACATAAGACCCCGACCCGACTTTTCGGGAACCTTTGGCCCGCGTGACGGGTCATAGCCTTCTGACAACACCGTGAGGAGGAAAGGGGCGATGACAACCTTGTTGCCTGTGATAGAGAGGTCTGACGTGGCGGAGTTCCTGGCCAGCAGGGAATTCGCCCTGCCGGCGCTCTTCGTGCTGGGCGGGCTTGTCCTGGGGTTCGCGCTCGAGCGGCTGCTGATCATGGCCCTGGGAAGGCTGTGGTCAAGGCGCGGCTGGGACGGCTGGCAGACGGTGCGCAGGTCCCTGCTGGGCATGGTGACCCTGTGGTCGGTGGCGGGAGGACTGTATGCCGCAATGAAGGTCACCAGCCTGTATCCTACAGCGCTGCTGGTTTACCAGAAGGCCTTCGTGGTGCTGGCGGTGTTCACCGTTTCCCTGGTCACGGCGAGGATCGCGGCGGGTCTGGTGGACCTGTCCATAAGAAAGGCCGAGGGCGCGCTGCCCTCCACCACCATCTGGGGCAACGTGGTGAGGATGTTCGTCATGCTCACCGGACTGCTGGTAGCCCTCAAGCTGCTGGACGTGCCCATCACCCCCATCCTCACCGCCCTGGGAGTGGGAGGTTTCGCCATGGCCCTGGCCTTCCAGGACACCCTGTCCAACCTCTTCGCGGGGCTGCACATCCTTGCCTCCAAGCAGATCGCCCCCGGCGATTACGTGAAGCTTGACAGCGGAGACGAGGGCTACGTGGTGGACGTCACCTGGCGCAACACCACCATCAGGACGCTTCCCAACAACGTGGTGGTCATCCCGAACTCCCGCATGGCCTCGGCCATCATCACCAACTATCACCGGCCCGCCCCGGAGATATCAGTGCTGGTGGACCTGGGCGTGGCCATGGACAGCGACCTCCGCCGCGTCGAGGAGGTGACCCTGGAGGTGGCCAGGAAGGTGCTGCGCGAGGTGCAGGGCGGGGTGGACGCCTTCGAGCCCATGGTCTTCTTCCGGGAGTTCTCGGATTTTCGCATCGAGTTCACCGTGGTCCTGCGCGCCCGCGAGTACGTGGACCGCTTCCGCTTGAAGCACGAGTTCATCAAGCGCCTGCACGAGCGCTATCGCGAGGAGGGCATAGAGATCCCCAGCGCCACACGCGCGCTGCGCTTCGAGTTGGAACGGGTGTGAGGACGTGGTCCCGGAGCCCTGTCTTCCAGGTGGGGCGGCAGGCGCGAGGATAGTGGTACGGCGGGGGGCTGCGGAAATAGCGCGAAGCCGGCCTCCCGCTCACCCCGCTCGGTCCCGTGGGCGCCGGCATCGGCGGTACGCCCGCGCCACCGCCCCGTCATGGCCCTTCGGACCCGTGGGTGGGCGGTGCCGGTTGCGTGGGGCGGCGCGGGCGCACGGGAAAGATGCGCCCCGGGGCCGGGAGATGTCGGCGCGCCGCGCTATGATGGTTCGCGTACGGCGACAGAGACGCGACGAGGAGGTGCGGAGATGGAGAGGACCGAGATAAAAGAGAAGGTGGGGGTGGCGGAAGCCTCTACCCTTCCGGTGAATGAGGCCTCCGGGACCAGGACCATCGAGGTGATCCCCGCCGAGCTCGCGGATGCCGTTTACCTTGAGGTGCAGGCGGTGGCGGACGTGGATCATCCCCTACCCTCCAGGATGGACCCGGACTGACGGCGATAGGAGATCCGTGGCCGGTGGAAGGCGCCTTTTCTCCCCCGTCGCAGGGGTGGAGAGGGAGTACCTGCTGCTCTCCCCGCGTGATGCCGATGAGGGGAGCCGGGGGCCGTCTCGTGCCCAGGAGCTGGCGGAGGAGAGGATCTATCGGGCGGGCAACGAGGAGGGCATCGGTTACATCCTGCGGCCCTGGCCCGGCCCGTGGAAGACGCTGCGGCGGGACGGGGGGGCGTGGGGCCTCGAGGAACACTCCATCCTCGAGGTCAGCACTCCCGAGACCGCAGACGGCATCGAGGCCGTATCCTACCTGCGCGCAAGCGAGGCGTCCATGCGCCTGGCCCTGGCCGGAATGGAGGATGCCCCGGCGTGCGACGCCTTCCTAACCTGCACCCCCGCCTGCATGACGCGTTTCGAGCCCGGAAACCCGCGCCAGCTCTGGCTGGGCTTCCACCTCAATCTCTTCCTCCCCCTGGACTGGAGGCAGCGACGGCAGCTTGCGAGCTGGCTGGCCCTGCTCTCCCCCCTCATCTCCGCGGGCGGAGGCCTGACGGAAAGGGGCCTGGTGCTCTCCCCCGCCGGCTGCAGGGTCGGGGATACCCTGGGGTACGGCATGGAGGCCCGGCCGAGCCTGGTGGAGGTGAAGCCCAGCCCACTTTTTATGGAAGAGAGGCTGGATTCGG
The DNA here is from genome assembly GCA_014360645.1 of Actinomycetota bacterium. Taxonomy (NCBI): domain Bacteria; kingdom Bacillati; phylum Actinomycetota; species Actinomycetota bacterium. The sequence goes on from JACIXD010000017.1 coordinate 65,418, forward strand.
GGTATTTCCGCCTCCACCTGCCCTGCTTCGACGCTCCCCTCTCCGCCCGCAGGCTCGCCCTCTCCTTCGCCTCCGTCCAGGTGGTGGCGGCCCTCGTCTTTCTGCGCGAATGCCTGCCCGAGCTGATACTGGCCAATCCCGCCCGGGCTATGGCCGCCATATCTTCCTCTCCTCTCCTCGCCGAGATCCCCGCGTCGCGGCGCTTCAGGCTGGAGGGCGGGCGCATGATCACCCACGCGGAGGCTATGGCAGCGGCGCTCGGGGGTCTGGAGGAGGCGAGGAAGAGGTTCTACCTCGATCCCCTGCGGGAGCTGGCCGTGGAGAGGCTGGCCGCGGGCATCCGCGCCTGGCCCCGCGGCGGCGAGGAGCTCGCGGAGGACTTCGACTTCTTCACCCGGGCGGCCGTCCACCGCCAGGCCCTGGAGCTGCAGGGAGTGACCCCCGCATGGTTCGACCGCGTGGCCGTCCCGGTGATCGCCCTGGCGTCCAGGATGGGCGGGGGGATCCTGGAGCTGGCGCGCTCCTCTCCTCGCGAGGCGCGTTCCCTGCTGCGCCGGGGAGGCAGCGAACACCAGCGCGAGCGCCTGCGCTCCCTCCTGCGGGAGCGACGGCTTTCCCCGCAGGACATACCATTTCTTGCCAGAGCGGTGCGGCGCCTGCGCTCGCTGGAACTCAGGCTGGGAGAGGTCTTCCCCGGCCGCTCGCCCCTCGCCGCATGGGACGACCGCACCTGGGAGGACCTCGTGCGCCGCGCTTCTTCCCCGCGCCGCGAGCCCAACCGCGCGGACGCCAGGTCCGAGCTGGTGTGCCGTTTCGCCTCCCTCGGCGAGCGCGTGCAAGCGACCTGGGATCACCTCTTCTTCTTCCCTCCCGGCGGAGGCGTGGGCGTCATCACCCTGCCCCACCCGGCGAGCCCGAAAGCCCTGCCCTTCCGCTGGCTGAGCGAGGAGGAACAGGACGAATACGCGGAGGCGCGCCCCATGGAGATAAATTACATGCAGTTCGTCCTCAGGCACGACAGGGAGGGGCGTCGCGAGTTCGAGGAAACGCTGGCGGAGCTCCTGCGGGACGAGTCCGTGCGGTCGCTGTGGGGAGGCCCGCCCCTCCTCAACCAGTTGCGGCTTTTCTGACCCGCCTCGATACGCCTTTCCGGCGGCGGCCGGCGGGGCGCCGGGAGGGATGCGGGACGCCGCGGCGGGCCGTCGTCCCACCGCTGGACGCCGCGGCCGGTCGCCTTTCTCTCACGGGGCGGCCTCGAGCGCTTTCTCCAGCTCCGAGAGCATGGCGTCGAGGGACTCCAGCACCTGGCGCGCCTGCTCCTCCTCGATGATCAGCGGCGGGAGGATCTGGCTCACCGAGGTGTCGTTGTTGGCGTAGATGGTGAGGATGCCGTGGCGGAAGCCGGCCAGGGTCATGAGGGGTCCGCAGAAATCGTTGGCCATCTTCAGCCCCATCATCAGGCCCCGCTGCCGCGCCTCCACCAGGACCCCGGGGTGACGGTCCGCGAGCTCCCGGAAGCCCCCCTCGAAGACCGCCGCCATCTCCCGCACGTGCTCCAGGAAGCCCTCCTCCTCCAGGATGTCCAGCACCTCCAGGGCGGCGTAGCACCCCACCTCCGCTCCCCCGAAGGTGGAGACGTGGATGAAGGGGTTCTCCGCGAAGAAGGAGTCGAGGCGGTCGGAGTACACGGTGGCGGTGATGGGGTAGACGCCCCCCGACAGCCCCTTGGCGGTGACCAGGATGTCGGGGACCACGCCGTAGGTGTCGATGCCCCACACCGCCCCGCACCGCCCCAGCCCCGTCTGCACCTCGTCGATGATCATCAGCGCCCCGCGGCGGTCGCAGAGCTCGCGCACCCCGGCGTAGAAGTCCTCCGGGGGGACGGCGATGCCCAGGGTGGCGGGGATGGTCTCGAAGATCACCGCGGCCGTCTCCCCGCCCGCGCCTCCCCCCATGGCCTCCTCCAGCGCCTCCAGGTCGCCGAAGGGCACCTGGGTGAACCCCGGGGGAAGGGGCCCGAAGGGGGCGCTGTACTTGGCGTCGCCGGTGGCCAGGGCGAACCCGGTGTGGCCGTGGTAGCCTCCGACGGCGGAGATGATCCCCGGTCGCCCGGTATAGCCGCGGGCGAGCTTGATGGCGGTGTCCACGGCCTCGCCTCCCCCCACCCCGAAGACCACGCGGTTGAGGTCCCCGGGAGAGACGGCCGCCAGCCGCTCCGCCAGCAGGGCGCGGTGCTCGCTCACCAGGTGATGGTTCCCGATGTCAAGTTCTTCCAGAGCACGCCTGAGCGCGGCCACCACGCGCGGGTGGCGGTGCCCGAGGTTGAAGACCCCGCCGTTGCAGTGGCAGTTGATGAGGCGGTTCCCGTCCAGGTCCCACACGTAGACCCCCTCGCGGCGGCCGAAGACGAAGTCGATGCCCACCTCGCGGAAGAAATCCGCCTTGCCGCTGGAGACGTGGCGGGCAAAGCGCGCGCAGACCACCTCTTTGGGATCCCGGCCGATCAGAGCCATCCGCGGCACCTCCTTCTATCCTGGGCCCTCGCCTTCAAGAGCCCGTCTTCTCCCGACGTCCGTAACGGAACACGGGGGATGCCCCTACGCCGTTCATCAGCGCCATGAACCGACCAGTGATGGAAACCCCTACCAGTGCGTTTCACTGGAAGTCCAGGCTCTCTTTCTCTCGTGAATGAGACCGTCTCCTGTCCACTCGACCCGTCGTACCCGTCTCTCGCGCACTATGCGATGCCTCATGCCCGCACCCGAGACCGGATTGCGACCGCTATCGACCTGAAGACCTTCCCACGCATACGCGCCAACGCAACATCTCACTTTCTCGTGATCTTCCCCGGCAGGATGTAGGGGTAATCCCGCCGCAGCAGGCGGGTGCGCAGGAAGCGGTCGAACCTGCGCAGGGCGAGGTAGAGAGACCAGATGAGCCGGTCCTCGCGGTAGTACGAGTCCACGTCCTTCCTGCGGATGGGCTCGATGCCCAGGTGCGGGGCCTCCTCCGCGAAGAAGGCGTTGGCCGCCTCCACCAAGGCCGGGATGAGCTCCGCCCGCTGCTCCTTGTAGAAGTTGGCGATGAGGTCTATGGCCACCTGCCGGAAGTCGTAGTAGCGCGTCATCACGTCCTCGAGGAAGAAGAGGCGGATCATCCACACCAGGAAGGAGGGGGCGCTGCGCAGGAACAGCTCCGGGTCGAGCTGCTCCTTGCCCTCGACGCGGAAGAGGGGGGTGCTGGTGTCCATGTACAGGAGCCGCATGTTCTCGTCCACGCGCGGTGCCCCAGGCTCGAAGCCCACGATGGACCAATTGGAGATCTGGCCGTCGATGGCCACCTCCAGGCCCTCGCGTCGGCGGTTGAAGTCCCACACCTTCTTCGCCTCGCGCAGGACCATCCTCACCAGGGCGGGCACCTCGGCGTCGGGCAGGTGGTGGATGGCCGCGTTGCCGATGGAGTGGGCGGGAAGCTGCTCCTGGATGATGTAGAAGACGGGACGTCCGCTCGCCGAGACGAACTCCGCGTGCCCGTAGGCGGGGAGGGACAGCCCTACCTCCTCGGCGAGGACGCGGTTGTACTCGCGGTAGCTGGCCAGGTAGGGCTCGATCTCCGCCCGGTCTCTGAAGATGGGCAGGCGCTTGAAGGCGTACCCCTCCATCCCCTCGGCCCGGATCTCGAAGACGGTGCTGATCTCGCCGTAGCCCAGCACCCGCGCGGGGATGCGGCTGCGCTCGGGGTATCTCGGGTCCAGCCCCCGCTCGAACTCCTCCAGCAGCTCCACGTCCACGCTCAGCTCTTCCATACTCTGCGCCTGCCTTCCCCGCGCTCGCGCCGCCCGCGGAGCCGACTTCCGCGGGCCGTACGGCTCCAGACCCCAGACAGAATGATTCTACTATACGCGCAAGGCGTCGTAGGCCCAACCGGGTGCGGTTCCCCCGCCGTTACATTCCTGCCCGGCATAGCGAGGGGGTATGGTGGCATGCTCGGTCTCTCCCGGACCCCGCCGCGCCGAAGAGGCGTTCCGCGGGACGGCCGAGTCGCCGCTGCCTGCATTATTTGCAGGCCAGCCTGGTGCACACCGCCGAGTTGCCCGCGGTGGCCAGCAGGATCACGCCGGCCGTCGCGGCCGTTATTGCCCAGGAGGAATCCCGCACCAGGAGGATGATCCCCGCCGCGACTGGTGCTAGGCCGACCAGGATGTCGGGCACCATGTCCAGCCAGGCCGTTCTCCTCGCGTCGAAGCGCGCGGGATCGCCCCGCTTGAACAAGACGCTGCTCAGCCTGCCTTTGCCGAAGGCGCGGGCCTTGCCGTGTTAATGGCAGTCCACGCAATGTCCCCGCAGGAGCCGGATCTCCAGCATGAGGATGAAGGCCAGGTAGAAGGCCATGTAGACTCATCCCGCCCGGTAGAGGATGAAGGCCCCTAAGCCGTATAAGGCCAGGGAGACCAGGTTGCAGAGGACGATCATCCATCAGGGGTAGCTCTCGTTATACTCGCCGGCATCCACCCCTTGTCCTCCCATCATCGCCGCCGGGAGCTTCGCTCCGGGATGTCCGGTTCCCGTGGGCGGGATGCGGCATCCGCCATGCGGGCCTTGCGTTGCCCGTATTCTATCACCGGGAGCGGACCCTACGGTTAAGACAAGGGCGGCCGTTTCTCCCCGCTTCCAAGGATAAGGCGCAAGGCCTGGTTGGTGGTCGAGGCTTGGCGCTCGGCAGGCCGCGCAACCGCCGTCCCAGGCCTGAGGCTGCGTGTGCTTGACCGGTCTCGACCCCGGTCACCGCCACATGCTCAGGTCCTGCTTGATGGACTCGAGCTTCTTTATCCTGACTTCTCCCGCGGCGACATCAGCCGCCGAGGTCTTTTTTGATCCTCTCGAACTCCTCCGCGGTTATCTCACCCGAGGCGTACCTGCGGCGGGCGATCTCCAGCGGGGTCTCCCCGTGCCAGTGGGCCGCGTGGGCAGCCCCGGAGCCCAGGGATGAGGATCCTTTGAGGATCAGGTATACCACGGCGATCATCAATACCGCGCCAGCCAGCATCATCAGTCCCATCCAGATCCAACCTCCCGTTCCCCAGCGGGATATGCCTTCCATGCAATCCGCCAACAAGGCTATGAAAGCACCCATCTTCATTCACTCCTTACCGGCTCCGATTAACAGGCCGTATAGGCCCTGCGAGCTCCTATCTTCATGTTGAGCCCTCTTCCCCCGCTTGTTCATGACATGCGTCAACCGCGGGCGGTCCCCAGGGTTGACACGACTATATATGTATTATTACAGTTATATGTAGAAATGCATATAGTAATCGGGATCGCGAGGACGAAATGGCCGGGATCACAAAACGGAGCGGAAAAGCGGCGAGCGGGGAACCTGACCTCTTCGACCACGAGAGGTTCGTGCGCGAGGGGCCGCAGAAGAGGTTCATCGAGCCGCGCCTGCTCTATCTCATCAAGCGCAGCCCCAGCTACGGCTACCAGCTCATCGAGGAGATCGGGAAGCTCCCCTTCCCCGGCCCCATCCCCGATGCGGCGGCGGTCTACCGTGCCCTGCGGGAGCTGGAGGGGGCGGGCCTGGTGCGCTCGCGGTGGGAGCACGGGGAGGCGGGGCCGGCCAAACGCGTCTACGAGATAACGCCGCGGGGCGAGGAGCGCCTGGAGGCGTGGACCGGCGCCTTCAGGGAAAGGGTGAGGATGCTCAACCGCTTCATCGCCCTGTGCGAGAAGGAGGGATTGAGATAATGTCCCTGACCGCGGTGGTGATCGACGCGCTGGTGGCGGTCTGCCTGGTGTTGTCCTTGCTCAAGGACAGGGAGAAGACGAAGGCCGCGATCCTTATCGCCTGGAACGCGTTGAAAAGGCTGGCGCCGAGCGTTCTGGCGGTGATAGCGGTGATCGGGCTCATCGTGGGCTTTATCCCGGCGAAATGGATCGCGTCGAGCATAGGGAGCGAGAGCGGCATGGTGGGCGCCCTGGTGGCCGCACTCATCGGCTCGGTGCTCTTTATCCCCGCCCTCATCGCCTTTCCGCTGGCGAAATCTCTGCTGGACATGGGCGCGGGGGTGATGGCCGTAGCCGCTTTCATCACCACCTTGACCATGATCGGGTTCGTCTTCCTGCCCGTGGAGATCAAGGAACTGGGCAGGCGTTTCGCGTTCCTGCGCAATGGATTGAGCCTGGTGGCGGCAATGATCATCGCCATGATCATGGGACTGGTGCTGGGGTGATAAAGATGAGGGCGGGAAAGAGAAAGAAAGATGGAGCGGGGGAGGTTCCCGTGATGTCCAACCTGTCTTCGCTACGAGGGAGGATAAGATGGGACCTGGCGATCATGGTGGCCTCCGCGTGCCTGCTGTTCTCGCTTTCCATCATATTCCAGGATAAAGGGGAAAAGGCCATGGACATCTCCTGGGCGTTCTTCAAGGAGATGGCCTTCGTCCTGCCTGCTGTGCTGGTGCTCATGGGGCTTTTCGGAGTATGGGTGGACCGCAGGTTGGTGATCAGATACCTCGGCGAGGGTTCCGGGATCGGGGGGTTGCTGCTGGCCATCGTCCTGGGAACCCTGCCCACAGGCCCCCTGTATATAGCCTTTCCCCTTGCCGGCATGCTGCTGAAGAAGGGCGCGAGGGTGGCGAACGTCATCCTGTTCCTCTCCGCATGGGCCTGCATCAAGATACCCCAGGAGCTGGTGGAGCTGCGCTTTCTGGGCTGGAGGTTCACCGCTTTGAGACTTGGGCTCACCATCGCGCTGCTTGTCCCCATGGCGCTGCTGGCCGAGGTTGTTTTTCACCGCCACGAGCAGGAGTCAGCCTTGTCCCCCGGGGGGGGATGAGATGAACTCGGGCGAGGGGACGCCGGGCGCGAAGGCCACGGGCTCCGCCGCGGAGGGAGCGAGCTAGAAAGGAAGCAGCCGTGCACGAGGTTGCAGGCGATCACATGGTCGAGACGCGCGCCCTGGTCATGCGCTACGGGAGGTTCACCGCCGTGGACCGCCTCGACCTGCGTGTGGAGCGAGGGGAGATCTACGGGCTGCTGGGGCCGAACGGGGCCGGTAAGACCACCACCACCAAGGTGCTCTGCGGGCTGCTCAAGGCGAGCGGCGGCGAGGCGTACGTCAACGGCAGGAAGTCCAGGCCATCCGGGTGCTGCCCTTCGTGGTGCTGCTGGCCTTCCTGCTGGCGGGGATATTCTGGCTGGTGGAGGCCATCCCGGCGTGGCTGCGCCCCCTCTCCTATATCGTTCCCCCACCTACGCCGTGGGCGCAGAGGAGAGGCGGCGTGGCCTGGACGCCATCATGGAGCATTATGGAGAGGAAAGGCCGCATCTCTACCGGGAGAATGACCTCTCGCTCACCGCGGTCATCCGCATCGACATCGAGGAGATGACCGGCAGGGCCAACGGGTACTGACCCGCGGGCACCGGCATCGCCCGCGCGGGGGAGAGGGAAAGGCGCCGTTCCCTCAGGCGCCTGCTCCCGCGCCCTCGCGGGCGAGCAGGGCCGCGCCCAAGGTGCCCACGTCGTCTCCCAGGGTGCTACGCAGGATGCGCACGTGGTCGCGGCTGATGGCGATGGCCGTCTCCCGGAAAGAGCGCAGCATGGCCTCCTCCATGTGGTGGAAGCAGCCCAGCAGCCCTCCGCTCAGGGTGACCGCGTCGGGGTTGAAGATGTTCACCAGGGAGGCGATGCCCGTGCCGAGGTGGTGTCCCGCTACCCGGAAGATCTCCACGGCGAGGCCGTCGCCCGCCTCCGCATGTCTGCCGAGGACCTCGGCGCTGAAGGTCATCGGGTCGGCCAGGAACTCCTCCACCGCGGGCGAGACGCGGCCGGCGGCGGCGGCTTCCTCTACGCGCCGATAGATGGCGACCCCGCTGGAGAGCGCCTCCAGGCATCCCCTGGCCCCGCAGTTGCACGGGGGGCCGTCCTCGAGCACGATCATGTGGCCCAGCTCGGCGGCCGCGCCCAGGGCACCGCGATAGACGTTGCCGTCGATGATGATGCCCCCGCCGATTCCCGTACCCAGGGTTAGGTGTACCAGGTAACGGGCTCCCCTGCCCGCTCCCAAGCGCGCCTCCGCCAGGGCGGCCACGTTGGCGTCGTTGTCCACGAACACCGGCAGGCCGGTCTCCGCCTCCAGGATCTCCTTGACGTGGGCGTCCTTCAGGGGATGGTTGGGGGCGTCCGTCACCACGCCGCGCTCGTAATCGATGAAGCCGGCTATCCCCAGGCCGAGGGCCTCGACGGCGAGCCCCGACCCCTCCGCCATCTCGCGCAGGCGCCGGCTTGTCTCAAGGAGCCCCTCCAGCACGCTCCGTTGTGAGGAGGCGTCGGTATTGCTGCGGTGCCGGCAGACGATCTTCTCGCCGTCGAGGATGATGCCCGCCGTCTTGGTCCCGCCCAGATCGATGCCGATGACTGCCAAAACGCCCTCTCCTTGCCTTGCGGTTTCATGTCGCCGCGGTCCGCGCGAACATTCTCTTTATATCACCGGCGCGGAAGGGGCAACAACCGCCCGGCCTGAGCGGCGCAGCGACCGGGATGACCGGGCCGCGGTGACCGGGGTGACCGCGCGGGGTCGGGCATATAAAATGGCGTTAGCCGAAAAGCCGAACGAGGAGGTAAGGACATGGCCGGGAAGGGGAAAGAGAAGCTGGTGGAGGAAGCGCGGCGCCTCGCGAGCGATTACGAGAAGAGGTGCACCGGTTGTGCCCAGTCGGTGGTGGCCGGGCTGGTGGATGCCCTGGGCATCGAGGACGCCGGCGAGGGGGTGTTCCGGGCGGCGAGCGGTATGGCGGACGGCATCGGCCTGACCCGCGACGGCTCCTGCGGCGCGCTCACCGGCGGCTGCATGGTCATCGGCCTCCTCTTCGGGCGCGAGCGCAAGGACCACCAGGACATGATGAAGCCCATGAAGTCGTACCTCATGTGCAAGGAACTCCTCGAGGATTTCCTGGAGCGCTACGGGAGCAGCCGCTGCAACGACATCCAGATGAAGCTCATGGGACGCATCTACGACATGTATGACCCCGCGCAGCTCAAGGAGGCCTTCTCCTCGGACATGATGGAGCACTGCTCGGGGGTGGTGGGCAACGCGGCCGCCAGGGCGGCGGAGATCATCCTCGCGCAACGGGAAGCGGAATCATAACCCCAGGCCGGAGGGGCCGGGCTGGAAGGTCAGGGCTGGCCGTTGACATCAGGCCGGGAGGTAGAATCCTATCGGCCTGTGGCCAGGGGGTTAGTGTGGCCATCGGTCTGAGGCCTGCGTTAACAAGCTGATCGGCCTGAGGCCTGCGGGCCAGACCTGGCCGGCCTTGGTGACGAGCGAGACCTTGGCTTTCCTGTCGATAAGCCCGGGAGCAACGTCTCGTGACATCGACGTCGAAGATCGAAATTGCGACCCCGTAAGTTACCGGGATCGAAGTTCGAAGATACGACCCCGTTCTTTTTGGCGGAAGGGGAGGGATTCGAACCCTCGAGGCAGCTTTCGCCGCCCACACGATTTCCAGTCGTGCTCCTTAGGCCAGACTCGGACACCCTTCCAGGCGCAGGATTATTATAAATGGGAGCATGGGGGCTTTCCACCATGTTTCTGAACCTAGGCAGCCTCGCGCGTTCACCCGCGCGGTCGCCTCACGGTACGCCCGGGGCTTAACACTTCCTTAATAGGTACCTGCTACGCTTGAAATGGAACCCGGCTTTGAGATCGGACAAGAGGAGGGAGGGCGATGAAGAAATCCATCTTGCTGCTGGCGCTGGTCGCCCTGTGTCTGCTCATGGCGGCCTCCACCGCCCGGGGCCAAGAACAGAAGGAGCGGCAGGGGGAGGGGCAAGCCGGTGAGTGGCTCGAGCAGCGTGGAGAGATGTTGAAGCAGAGGATCGAGCTCATCATCACTCGCTTCGAGAACAACAAGGACAGGCATGTGAAGGCCTACAACGAAGCCAAGGAAAAGGTCATGCAGCTCCTGGAAGCCATGGAGGCCAAGGGATATGACATGTCCAAGTTGGCCCAGGACCTGTCCGCATGGGACGCCATGATCGTGAAGTTCGCACAGGATTACGCTCTTTTCATCGCCGAGCTGCAGGAGCTGTCGCAACTCGCGGTGGGGGATTCGGAGGGGCAGTTCCGCGCGGGATTGCGGGAAGCCAGAAAACTGCTTCGACAGGTACATCAGGATGCGATGGACATCCGGCTTTTCTATCAGAAGACCATACGCGCCGATATCCAGGAGCTCAAGGCGCAGCTCCCCGCCTCTTAGCGCGGGGACGGCGGTGGAGGTGAGGGAGATGGGAGGAAAGCGCGGAAGAGGAGTCTTGCCCGTGGCCTTGACCCTGGTGCTGCTTGCCTTCACCCTGCTGGCCGCCTCCTGCGGCGCAGGCGGCAAGGGGAGCGAAAAAGGGACATCGGGCAGCGGGGGATCAGAGGTCGAGATCTCGGGCCAGGAAGACGTGGACGCCCTCCTCAAGGAGCTCGACGGGATCATCGACAGCGCGGACCCAGAGGACTTCAACACGGAGCAAATGGACGATTCCCGGCTGGGGCTCTGACCCGTAAACATGGCCTCCGCGCGGGCGGTACAGCCCTCTTACGGAGGCCGGCGTTTATGCTAAAATATTCTCTGCACGCGCCCGTAGCTCAACTGGATAGAGCGACAGACTACGGATCTGTAGGTTGGGGGTTCGACTCCCTCCGGGCGTGCCATCCGAAACCGCGGGCCGGGAAGATTGCGTCCCGGCCCGCGTCGTTTTTTCGGCTCGGGATGAGGAGCGCGTCACCGGAGGTGCAGGGATCGGGGATGATCGCACCCCGGCTCAATCCCTCGCGCCGTCGAAAAGCGCCTCGCCCCCCTCAACGCATGCGCTCGTATATCCGATGCATGGGCCCGCCCAGCGCCATGCGGTAGAGGGCGGGAGAGAGCCGTTTCGCGTACCACATGAAGTGCGCCAGGGGGGTGAGAACGATCACCGCTTTCCCTTTCTTCATCCCGCGCAGGATGGAAGCTGCCGCCCGGGAAGCGGACATGCGAGGCATCATGCCGTAGGAAGCCCGTATCAGCTTCTCGCGGTCGTAGCCCCTGACCACGATGTGGTCTACGATAGGAGTGCGCAGGTTGCCGGGGCAGACCAGGGTAACGGCGATGCCCCGCGGCACGAGCTCGAGCTGCAGGGTCTCGGTCAGCCCCACCAGGCCGAACTTGGTGGTGGGGTAGGCGCTCAGGGTGGGCATGGTCACCAGGCCTCCAAGTGAGGCCACGTTGACGATGTGTCCGCTCCCTCGCTCGATCATGTCGGGGAGAAAAGCCCTGGTGACGTTGACGGGACCCCACAGATTCACGCCCATGTTCCAATCCCAGTCCTCAGGGGTGGTGTCGATGAAGTCCGCCCACGCGAAGACCCCGGCGTTGTTGATGAGCACGTCCGGCGCGCCGAACTCGACCCGCACCCTCGCGGCCATGGCCTCCACATCGCCGCGGTCGGATACGTCCGCCAGGTAGCGGCGGGCTTCCGCGCCCATGCGCTGGAGCATGGCCGCGCTCTCCTCGAGCCCCGAAGCGTCGATGCCCACGAGGAGGACCAGGGCTCCCTCTCGTCCCAGGGCCAGGGCCAGCTCGCGACCTAGGCCGCTGGCCGCCCCGGTCACCAGCGCCGTCTTGCCCTTGAGGTCCTGCATGGATCCCACCTCCTTTTCCTTACCGATGGAGTCGGCAGGTCGCGGAGGTTCATAAACAGTTTTCCGTAAATCGCAGGTGCAGGTGGCGGTATCGAACCCTGAACGATACGGCGGGCGAGATCGGGGGATTCGTGGACAGGGATAAGAAATATGTTTTGATCTGTAAGGCGATTGCAGGAAAAGGCTGTTGATCGCGGTGCTCTTCGCCCGAGTCTTTCGGAAAAGGACCGGGACGCGAACCCGATGCGCTGCCCGGATCACGGGAAGGGATAGAGCTGTGCCTACACGAAACAAGATAGCGGAGAAAGACCCGGCATTGCGGGTGCTCGGTCGCGGACGGGAACGCGGGATGTGACGGGGATGAAGAGGATGCCCGCAAGGAAGCGCCTGGCCTTCCTGGTGCTTGCGTGCTGCGCCCTGGCCGTCGGCATTTCCTTTATCTGGGAAGGGCCGAGGACGGTATATGCCCATGCCGTCATCATCTGCCTCGACTGCATAGGGTTGATCTAGGGCATGAAAAACAAGGGATACCCCCGCAGGATGACCCAGGTCCTCGGTGCCCTGGCCATCAACCCCTATTTCGTCTATTTCTCGTCCCGCCTCACCTACCAGGGAGGGGTCAAGGGGGTATGCGTGCCCGGCCTCAACTGCTACGCCTGCCCCTTGACCGTGTTCGCCTGCCCCATCGGGAGCCTGCAGCATTCCTTCACCCTCATGTCGCCCCGGGTGAAAGGCTCGCTCTCCCGGGCCTTCGCCTCGCTGTTCTACGTCCTCGGCTCCGTGGGGCTGGTGGGCGCGGTGGTGGGGAGGATGCCCTGCGGCTGGATCTGCCCCTTCGGCCTCCTCCAGGAGCTGCTGCACAAGATACCCGCGCCCAAGCTCCGCCTGCCCTCCTGGATGCGCTGGGGCCGCTACGGGTTCCTGGTGGTCCTCGTGGCCTTCGTCCCCTTCCTCACCGCCGCGAGCTGGTTCTCCCGCCTCTGCCCCGCGGGCGCCCTCGAGGGGGCGGTGCCGCTCAGGCTGATCCCCCCAGCTACGCCGCTGCCCGCCTCGGGATGGTTCTTCTGGCTGAAGATGGCCATACTCGCGGCCTTCCTGCTGTGGTTCGTCTTCTCCAGACGGCCCTTCTGCCGGACCGTCTGCCCGCTGGGCGCCATGCTCGGGCTCTGCAACCGCTTCAGCCTCTACAGCATGGCGGTGGACGACTCCTCCTGCACCTCCTGCGGCCGCTGCCGGGAGGTCTGTCCCGTGGACATCGACATACGAGACGATCCCAACTCCCCCGACTGCGTGCGCTGTCTGCAGTGCAGGAAGGCATGCCCAGCCGGCGCCGTGACCGCGGGTTTCAGGTCCCCGAGAGAGGGGTTTCGCACCGGAAAAAGGGCGGCCGCTCCCGGCGCCGCGGAGAAAGCATCCTAGGAAAGGCCCGTTTTTCCGCGCCGTTTCTCATGGTCACGGACGTACGGTCCCGCGGCCGCGGCCCGGGTGAATGCCGGGGTGGCGACGGTGCCCTCTACCAGGGAGGCCGATCCTGATACCACGGCCTTATATGGATGAGATCTATGGGTGAGATCTGCCCCTCCACCGGGCTTTACCGGAGATCGCGGTTTTCGCAATGGGTTTAAAGCCGCATCTCGTCGCGGCGGCTATCCGTTCCCGCGTGCTGGACTCCGGATCCTCAAGACCCGGAGGCTTTCTCCATGGCTGCGCGCAGCTCCGCCTTGCTGGGGGTCCCCACGAAGGTCTTAACGACGGACCCCGAGGCGTCGAGGACCACGATGGTCGGGACCGCCTGTATCCTGTATTCACGTGCCCTGGCGGTGTTCTTGCTGGCGTCGATCTCCACGTAGGGAACGGCATTACCCATCTCCTCTACCAGGCCCTGCACGAGGGCTTTGGCCGCGGGGCAGGCAGGTCATGTGGGGGTGGTGAAGAGGAGCACCTGGGCCTTGCCCTCCTGGACGTCCCCGCCTCCCGGCGCCGTACCCCCGCCGTTCTTGCCGCAGCCGGCCGCCGGAAACAGAGCGGCGGCAAGAGTCGCCAGCGTGAGGAGTAAGAGAAGCTTTCTAAACATGGCCGTCACCCCCTCCTTTCCGCACCGACTATCTCCCATGCGGGTGGATGTCCTCGCCGGAGTGAAGCCGGCTTGCCCCGGGTCGTATTAAAACGCAAGGGAAAGTGTGGCATGAAGTCGCCGGCCGTGCAGCTCGTATCAGGCCTTGAGGGCGCGTATCTTTTCCGCCAGGGCGCTGCCCACGTCCTTGCCGGAGAAAAAGGAGACCGACTTGTCTATCTTTTCCGCCAGTTCGGGGAGCTTGTCAGGGGTGAGGGCGTCAGGCGTGGTGCCTATAAGCTCGCAGTTCTTCTTTACCGTCGCCTTGGCGATGAAATCTCCCACCGCGTCGGCCAGTATCTTCTCTATCTCCTGCGCCAGCTTGTTCGCCAAAGTCCCTCCTCCTGCGGCTATTGCCCTGCGTTCTGCGTCTTTTGACCCGGCAATCCTTGCGGCTGATCTCCCTCCACCCGGTAATCCGATTTTCCCATGAATATATCGTTATCTACAGGCGGAAACTTAATCCCCGGACGACAAATACCCCCCGGGTATTATGGCCGCATCTCCTCGTCCATGCGCCGCAATACTTTCTGGCCGCTGCGCAGCAGTCCCTGCAGCGCGGCATAGGCGCTGTCCTCGTCCACCTGGACCTCGCCCTCATGCGTCCCCGCGATGATATCCTCCGCCGTGCGGTTGAGCTCCTCTATGGGCTTGGCCACGTACTTGCGGGTGAAGTGGCGAAGCACCAGGGTGGTGATGAGAAGGCTGAGGGCTACGGCGACGATCGAGACCGCCGTAAGCCTTGCCACCAGGTTGTTCCTCTGATCCCGGAAGAATCTCTCCACCGACCTCATGGCCTCGGTGCGATCGATGATCATGTTGATCTGGAACTCCTCCAGGCCGATCACGCTGAGGTCTATGGGATAGAGGATGGAGATGAACAGGCCTTCCCTGTCGCCTATCCTGTCCAGGGTCAGATAATCGTTCAAGGCGGGTAGAGTGGTGATATCATCGGGGTCGATGTCGAAGTCAGAGGATGTCCGGTAGGCGACCGGCCTACCGCCCCTGATGATCCCGATATAATCGAGGGGATAGAAGTTGATGGCGAAATCGCCTATGAAATCGTAGAACACCTCCCAGTTGCCCTTGATTATCTCGTACATGGTCTTCTCGTTGAACATCCCCGCCATGCGCATGTCCCCGCTCATGGCGTTGATGTTGTCGCCTATGCCCGTGAGGGTGAAGACCGATTCCTCCACCACCAGCTCCTTGTTGCGCTCGATGTTCCGGTTGGTGGTGAGGATCACGTCCACCATGAAGTAGGCGATCACGGCCAGCACCAGTGCCAGGGTCACCGCGGATACGGCGACCATCAGCTTGCGCATCTCCTTGCCAGTCTTTGTCTTCATCTTCCTCTCCTACGCCGGCGAAAAAGCCCCATTACCGTTGGTTTACTTATACAAGTATCGTCTGAATGTATGTGAAACTTGAAGGGCTCTGGCCTTCATCGAGGGAGGCCATGCTTAAGAACGAGGAGAGCGGGGACCAGGCCGGAGGCGCTCGGCCGTATCCGGTTGCGGGCGCGGGAATCGACCGCGAGGTACGGTGCCCGCGGGGCCCGTTCTTGCAAGGGATCCACGTGGTGAACGCGGGCGGGATGGGCCGAGTGCGGGGGAGGTTATACAATGACAGAGACGGAGTGGACGATGTCTGAGGCAGGGCGGCGGGAAGAGGCGCTCCGGCCAGCGGGCGCGCGCCGTGCCTCGAGGCCCTGGCGGGGAAGGGATGACACCGGAGAGGCGGGTGATAAAGATGAGGTTCATAGCCGAGAGGTGTACGGGGTGCGAGACCTGCCGGCTCATCTGCTCGCTCTACCATGACGGGACGTGCGATCCATCCCTTGCCCGCCTCGAAGGGGAACGGCTTGGGCCGTCGCAGAAGCTGGCTTTCCTGCCGCATTGCGACGGGTGCGCCGTGTGCGCCGATTTCTGCCCCTACGGCGCTATAGAGGAGGAAGACTAGGATGAAGAAGTGGGGATATACGGGCAAGGCGCTCGAAATAGACCTGGGGAGCGGCGAGGTCTCCCTGGCGGGATATCCCGAGGAGTACACAAACCGCTATCTGGGCGGATTCGGCGTGAACAACCGCCTTTTCCTGGAGCGCTCCCGGCCGGGGACCGACCCCTTCGACCCGGGCAACCCCGTGGTGCTGGGGGCCGGTCCTCTCGTGGGCACCGCGGTTCCCGGAAGCTCTAGGGTGATGGCCAACGCGCGCGTGCCCCTTACCGGCGCGGCGGCCTCGGCCAGCGGGAGCATGGGCCTGGGGGCGCATATGAAATGGTCGGGC
Organism: Actinomycetota bacterium; assembly: GCA_014360645.1. Lineage (NCBI taxonomy): Bacteria > Bacillati > Actinomycetota > Actinomycetota bacterium. The sequence goes on from JACIXD010000017.1 coordinate 81,486, forward strand.
ATGGACCACGTGGTGCTGGTGGGCAGGGCGCCCAAACCGATCCTTATATATATTGAAAACGGGCGGGTTGAACTCCTTCCCGCTACCTCTCTCTGGGGCAAGGGCATGTTCGAGACCACCCGAGCCCTCTGGGAGGCCTACCCGGGGTCATCGGTGCTCGCCATCGGACCCGCGGGCGAGAACCTCGTCCACCTCTCCCTGGCTGTGATCGACGCCTGCGCCACCCTGGGGCGGGGCGGCCTGGCGGCGGTGCTGGGCTCCAAGAACGTGAAGGCCCTGGTGGTGAAGGGCTCCGGGGGGGTGGAGGTCGCCGACCCCGGACGCCTGCGGGCGCTGCTGAGGGGGTTGCATGACCGGCTTGCCCGCTGGGAGATGCGCCAGGGAGCCCTGGAGCTGGGCATGATCGGGGCCTGGCCCATGTACGCGGGCCAGCTCATGCCCTACGGTTCCACGGAAGACGACCTGCGCGAGATGACGGAGCGTTTCGGGCCCGGCGCCTATCTAAAGCTGAAAAAGAAGAGGATAGCCTGCCCCTCCTGTTTCCTCGCGGACAAGGACGAGCTTCTGCTTCCGACCTCGGGCGAGAGCGTCTATTCCACCTCCTTCCTCAACGCCGCCATCATCGGCTGCGCCCTGGGCATGGAGGACGCCGAGCAGGCGGCCTCGACCCTTGCGCTCTTAGACGACCTGGGACTGGATTTCATGACCCTGAGCTGGCAGGCCGCCTACCTGCTGGAGCTGCGGGAGCACGGCCTCCTCGCTCCGGAGGACGCCGAGGGCATTCCCCTCCACAGAGGGGCGGCCTTGCTTCGCGAGCTGGCGGCCAGGGTGACGGAGCGAAAGGGGGAGATAGGCGAGGCCTTGGCACGGGGCTGGCGCGGGGCCTTCGAGCTCTTCGGGGAGGATACCCGGCGCTTCACCATGTTGGTGCGGGACCAGGACTGCCTGTATGACCCGCGCGTGAGCGGGCTCGGGACCATGGAGTTCGAGCAGATCGTCTCCCCCCGTGGCCCCACCTCGGCCAGCGCCGGATCCGCCACCTACGTGCCGGGGCAGACCCCGGAAAACCTGCGCCGGCTCACCCAGCGCATGGGGGCGAGCGAGGAGGCCCTGGACCGCATCTTCTCCCCTCCCTGGGGGATGAACGTGGGAAGGCTGACGCGCTATTCCGAGGACTGGTTCAGCCTCTTCTCCAGCCTGGGCATCTGCAACCGCTTCCAGATCAACCGCTTCTACCACGCCGATCTCATCCGCGACCTGCTGGCGGCGGTCACCGGCGTGGAGCTGGAGACGGAGGAGATGATGCGCCGGGCGGCGGCCGGTTTCGAGCTCTACCGGGAGCTGGGGGCGCGCGAAGGCCTGGGCCCCGATAAGGACGTCCCCCCCGAGGCCTGGTTCGAGGAGGGACCGCTGTGGGGGCGGGGCGGCAGGTTGAGGGACTATTTCGGAAACGAACTGAGCCGGGAGGACGTAATGGCCCTTCTGGGTGATTACTACGACGAGCGGAGCCGGTAGGATGAACCATGCCGGATCGGGATACGGCATAGGCGGTCCCCTAGCGGTTATCGCTTCGTTGAGCGGAGCAGGCAGCGGAAGCCGCCAGCCGTTGGGGCGAGGAGAAGAGGCCAAAGATCATCCTCGCGGCCTCATCGCTTCCCCGGAAGCATTAGAGGTGAGGACGAGGGAAGGTAACGGGAAAGAACGGAGACGAATCGGTCGTGGGCTCCATTGACAGGGAATACATGCTGCTGGCCCTGGAGGAAGCGCGCATCGCCGCCGCCGAGGGCGAGGTCCCCGTGGGCGCGGTACTGGTGAGGGAGGGCAAGGTGATCGCCAGCACCCATAACCGCAGGGAGGCGACGGGCAATCCCCTGGACCACGCGGAGATCCTGGCCCTGATGGAGGGCGCGCGGCGCACGGGGAGCTGGCGCCTGGAAGGGACTACCATGTACGTGACCCTCGAGCCTTGCCCCATGTGCGCTGGAGCCCTGGTGCAGGCGCGGGTGGCCAGGCTGGTCTTCGGGGCGCGCGACCTCAAGCTGGGGGCGGCGGGGAGCCGCTATAACCTCGTCCACGACGAGACCACCCATCACCGCCTGGAGGTGGTCGACGGCATCCTGGAGGAGGAATGCCTGGATGTGCTGCGCGCCTTCTTCGAGGCCAGGCGCAACGGCGACGGGAGTTGAAGGCGGCTCTGAGCCCCGTGATCTACGGCTCTAATTTCAGGAGCGAAAAGGTAAAACAGTGACACGAGTTGACGGCGTCCCCCCGTTGTACCAAAGGCGGCGCCTGGAGGAGGAATGCCTGGATGTGCTGCACGCCTTCTTCGAGGCCAGACGCAACGGCGACGGGAGTTGAAGGCGGTTCCAGGCTGCGATGAGGATGGTGCCCGCAGGTTGGCCGCACGGTCATCGGTTATCCAGCTCCTCCATGGCCGGCCCCGGCACCCCTTTTGTGTCCTTATCGGAGAACGGGGCTTAGCTCGAGGCAATCGGTTCCCATTACCCGGGCCACCCGGCACCCCCTTTTGTGTCCTTATCGGAGAACGGGTGCGCACAAGCGCCGCCGTAGGCCTTCATGGTCATCCCCGGCCCTCTTTCATCGCAACGGGATGGATCGCCAACCATTATCGGAGGGGAGCCTGGATTCGGTATAACGCCGTGGATATCGGTGTTGGAAGGGACCGCGGGTCGCCCTATAATGGGGATGCGCGGAGAGGTGCCAGAGCGGACGAATGGGGCGGTCTCGAAAACCGTTGAGCCCTTCGCGGGGCTCCGTGGGTTCGAATCCCACCCTCTCCGCCAGATTATGTTTGAGCAGGAGTTTTATAGACTTGCCTTCGTTAGCGGAAAGACGCATAAACTTGCCGAAAACGTACTGTGACAAATTTGAGGCTCATGTTTCATATGAACTGAGGAAGTCTTTTAAAATATGAAGATTTCCCCTGTGAGGTTACCCAATGGCGTTATCTAAAGTCAAAACGTCCGCAGACATCTGGTCCCGCGTTCTGCCATCTAGATTACGACCGTTCCTCTTCTTGTTTACTCCTCCCCACTGCTTAAAAAGAAAGGCGCCTTTGCCGTTAATCACTGATCACATATATCTTTGACCCAAGCGGGATCCATCGGCCGGACTATTGGGCCCGATTCTCCTCCAATAATAACCCAATCAACACATTCCAGATTAATATCGTGAATTGGTCCAAGCAAGGGTTCAAACGATACAAACTTAATGCAGGCATCTGTTTGGCTTAAATGATCTATACGGTACTTATATTCGGAGTTCTCTACACTGACGCCCATCCAAACATTATGTGCCCAGGGCAACTCCGGACTTAACTTACGCAGCCGTTTCGAACGATTTGTGAGAACCTGGAACGGCCACGTCCTAAACTGTCTGTAAATTCTTAGCGGTCTGGACTACCATATCGGTCGTTAAGCGCAAACAAAGCAACCGATGGAAAGGAGTCCAGACCCATGAAGAGAATACCACCGAGCGAGCTGTTGGGACAGAAGGCAAAAAAGATGGCGGGAGAAACCTGGCACTCGCTCCCGGGGCTTTGACCCAGGCTCACAAGTTGCAACAGAAGGCAAGGGAGCTCGCGGGAGATGCCAAGGCGGAGGATCTGACGAGCGAGCTTTTAAGGCTGGGGGCGAGAAAGCTCGTCCAGGAGACGTTGGAGGCCGAGGTTTCGGAAAGGCTGGGCAGGGAGCGCTGCCAGCGCGCTTGCGGGGAATCGCCCGGCTGGCGCAAGGCTACAAGCAGAGGCGCATAGACTGCGCCGAGGAAGGCTCGAGATAGGCCTGCCCCAGGTGAGGGACAGAGGAGCCCTTCCGCCTGGAGCTCTGGGAGGCGCTCAAGCGGCGCACCGACGTCCTGGAGAGGCTGGTGGTCGAGATGTACGCCTCAGGGCTCTCCGCCCGGGACATCGAGGACGCCCTCTCAGAGATATAAAAGACGGGCAAGCGCTTCTCTCCCGCTCCAGTGTGAGCCGCCTGACCGAGGTTCTCTGGGAGGAATACGAGGCGTCTCAGGGGCGGGACCTCTCCGGCTTCGATATCGTCTATCTGTTCTCCTGAGCCGTCTACGAATCGCTCCGGGCCCAGGCGGGCCTAAAGGAGGGGATCCTGGTCTCCTGGGCCATCCTCTCCTCGGGCGCCAAGGTCCTCCTCTCCATGACCCTGGGCAACAAGGAACCGTGCGAGGATTGGCTCTCCCACTGCCGGGACATGGTTTCCCGGGGCCTCAAGCCCCCGCTGACCGTAACCGGAGACGGCGCTCCCGGCCTCACCAAGGCAGCGGAGGCCATGTGGCCGAAGGCGGAGAGGATACGCTGTTGGGCGCACAAGACGAGAGACGTCTTGGACAAGGCGCCGGACGACGTCCGGCCCCGGATACAACTTCCACAGCGCTCGACAGCTTCGGGCGGGACGCTGCCGGGCGCATAAGACGAGAGACGTCTTGGAAAAGGTGCCGGACGACGTCCGGCCCCGGATACAACCTCCACAGCGCTCGACAGCTTCGGGCGGGACGCTGCCGGGCGCATAAGACGAGAGACGTCTTGGACAAGGTGCCGGACGACGTCCGGCCCCTCCTCAAGCCCCGGCTGGAGGCGGTGCGGGATGCCCCCTCATACGAGGCCGGGAAGATGATGGCCCAGGCCACGGTCGAGAGGTTCTCCCGTGCCTGCCCCTCCGCCATGAAGAGCTCCTCCGAGGACCTGGAGGCCTCCCTTGCCCACTTAAAGCTCCCCTCCGTGCACCGCAAGCATATCCGCACCACCAATCTCTTGGAGCGCAGCTTTTTGGAGGAACGCAGGCGGGCCAAGGTCATCCCGCGCTTCCGGGGGATGAGGGAATGTCTGAAGCTGGTCTTTTCGGTGCTCTGGCGGGCGTCCGAGCGCTGGCAGAGGGCACGCTTTACGGATATCGAGCGCAGGCACCTCGATAGGCATATCGAGATGAAGAGGAAGGAAGGGGAGCAAGGAGGGAGGGCCGAGGGCGCCGATCTCGCCGGCTTAGCCTGAGCCGCCGGCGAGCAAGCACCAACAACAAGAACTTAGGCAACGTCGTCAACAGGGCCGAGTTCCCGAGAGGGCTCAGGAGCGGTCGGGTCTGCTCCGCCAATGGTTTCGCATGGGATGAAATGTCGGCCTAGCACCGTGATATTTACAGAAGATCGCCCTTGAGAGGGTTTAACATATGATGGCAAGGCAGATAACCGATACGGTACGTGCCGGATTGCGTTTACAGACGTTCTGGAATTGACCTGTCTCCAGAATGGTAATATATAGATATTAAAGGTACATATATAGGAGGGGGCGTGTGAATAATACGACTAATCCATTTGACCAGTCTAGCTTAGACAAGATATTCAAATTCGATTCAAAACAGAAGAGCCGAATTATTTCTAGGGAGAGCACAAGCTTGGAATTTAAGTCTTCTTTTAACCTTGGCTCCCTAGCCAAATATGCAAAGGACTTTGCGGCGTTTTCAAATGCACGAGGCGGATACATTATCTTTGGTGTAAAAGATAGTCCGCATATTTTAATAGGACTCAATGGTAACAAATTTGATAAGCTTGACCCCGAAAAAATAACCGGATACCTAAATTCGAAGTTTTCACCAGAGATTAAATGGGATATGCACTCTACAACAATAAAGAGAAAGAAGGTAGGAATAATCTACATACATGAGGCAGAACAAAAGCCAATTATGTGCAGAGATAATGATGCTGAAGTACTCAAGGAGGGCGACATTTACTACAGATATAATGCCAGGAGTGAAAGAATTAAATTCCCCGAGTTGAGAAGAATGTTGGAAGAGGCAAGGGAAAGAGAGAAAGAGAGATGGATAGATTTGTTAGAGAAGGTGGCTAAAATCGGGGTTAGTGAAATTGGATTACTGGACTTCAAAAAGGGGGAAGTGCTGGGACGGGGAGGCTCTTTATTAATAGCTGAGGACTTATTGGAGAAGATAAAGTTTATAAGGGAAGGTAGTTTCGTTGAGAAAGAGGGAGCACCTACGTTAAAACTGATTGGAGATATTAAACCAGTTGAGGGAACACTTATTCAGCCAATGAAGGAGGTAGAAAAACCACTAGTAATAACAACCAAAGATATTGTCTTTGCTTTTCTAGATAGGAAAGACGTTCAGGCTCCATTGGAATATGTTAAACACATTTGCACAGAGGCATCTGCATTCCTACCAGTCCATTTCCTGATAAAGCAAAGCGGCGAAGCAAAGGAGAAGATTATTGCTGAGATTAAAAGGGTAACAACCAGAAGTAGAACAAAGCAAAAATTACTAGAGAGACTCCAAAAGGAGGAGGTATTTTCATCAGGTAGATTGGACACGGGCACAGATGCTGCAAAAAAGAAGCTATTCTATATCGAGAAAATCAAGAAGAGAAAGCTTCCTAAAAAACTGAATGAACTTGAGTTAAGATACTTCTTTCAGGCAATAACTCATATTTCGAATTCGGAATTTGATCCTGGTTATCTCTTCCCTATACTAAGAAGTCTATTTGAAAAAGAATATGAGTTTATGGATAGTACCAATGCAGAAGCGATGAGAAAGGCATTATGCCATCTTGATGTTGTCATGTATGCATGACTAAGAAGCGGCTGCAGAAGAAAAGATAGTTTGCCTTCAGCAAAGTTTAAACTCATCTTCTACAGTTGCATTTTTAGAATACCAGGTAAAGGGGCGTTTTTCAGCATGAAAAACAGGGCTTGGCACTACAGTTGCGCCATCCTCGCCGATGGCGGTACGGCCACGCCTGCGGCCTTGAAGGCCTTGCCAGCTACTCCCTCGAGTGTCAAGGGCGGGATAAAAATGTACCAAAAACGGCGGTTTAAAATTGTAGGTAGCAGAGCAAGTAAAAGTCACTTCTTAGCCTGAGCGATCCTCTTTGCCTTTGCCCTGGACTGTTCCTTCAGCCGATAGCTGCCGCCTTTGATGTTGACCACGTGGCAGTGGTGCAGGAAGCGGTCGAGGATGGCCGCGGCGAGAGTGGGA
>JACIXD010000018.1 GCA_014360645.1 Actinomycetota bacterium
AGGAGAAGGATCGCCGCCCTCTACGACCGGGCGCTCCGGGACATCGAGGGAATAACCGTGCTCACCCACCCCCAAGGCGCCCTTCCCACCTACAACCAGTACACCGTCCTGGTGGGGGAGGGAAGGAGGGACGAGCTCGCGGAACACCTGCGGGAAAGGGGCATAGCCACGGCGGTCTATTACCCCGTGCCCCTGCACCGCATGGAGGCCTTCCGGGGGCGCGCAAAGGAACACGGCGGCCTGGAGCACAGCGAGAGGGCCTGTGCCCAGGTGCTGAGCCTGCCCGTGGACCCGCTGCTGGGAGGAGCAGAACAGGAGGTGATCATGGAGGCGGTGCGGAGGTCGATGGAACCGTAAACTCCTCGTGTGTCTGTTGTATTCTTATATAAGGCAAAGGGGTGAGGTGCCTCGGCGCGAAAAACGCGACACGAAAGCGTTACGACCCTCCATCATGGAGCGGCCGCTTAACCATATGCTTAGGGGTTTGAACGGGTATTGCCCATAGCGCGAACCTGAAAGACTTGGAACAGGAGCTGAGAGATGAAGAAGGTGCTGGTCACAGGGGGAGCGGGGTTCGTAGGCTCCAACCTGGTGCGTATGCTGGCGGTGGAATACGGGTGCGAGGTAACGGTGCTCGACGACCTTTTCACTGGTCGAAAAGAGCTTTTGGAAGGGATAGAGCACGAGTTCGTCGGAGGCTCCGTATTGGACGCCGACCTGCTCAATGGATGCATGTCTGGCATGGACACCGTCTTTCACCTTGCGGCCCGCAACATCATCGTCTCTATCGAGAGGCCGCGCGAGGATATGGAGGTGAACATAGGGGGAACCTTCAACGTCCTGGAGGCAGCGCTCAGGAATAAAGTGAAAAAAGTGGTCTACGCCTCCACCTGCTCCGTCTACGGGAACCCCAGGCACCTGCCCATATCCGAGGACGAGCCCCCCAGTTTCCTTAACTTCTACTCCGTTAGCAAGTATGCGGGCGAATGTTACTGCCGGACTTTCTACGAAGTATATGACTTCCCCGTGGCGATCGTGCGCTACTCCAATGTTTACGGCTACAACCAGAGCCCCGAGAACCCCTACTGCGGAGTGGTGGGCAGATTCATGGACAAGGCGCTACGAGGAGAACCCCTGCCCGTGCACGGCGACGGCGAGCAGACGAGGGACTTCACCTTCGTGGAGGACGCCTGCAGGGCGACCGTGCTCGCCGCCTTGAGCCCTAAGTCTCCGGGCGAGGTTTACAATGTCGGGACCGGCGTGGAGACCTCCGTCAACAGGCTCGCGCACGCCATCCTTTCCCTCGTTGGTGCGGCCAACGAGGTGGTCCATATTGACCGCCGGGATATAGACAACATCCGAAGGCGCGTGCTCAACGTGGAGAAGATACGGCAACACCTGAAGTTCTTCCCTTCCTATACCCTGGAGATGGGCCTGCGGAAGACGCTGGACTGGCACAGGAACACCTACCCAGAGGGATCAAGCTAGTCAAGAAAAGAAATGGGGTATTCTTCCATGGTCAAAATAGCACATATCGTCGGCGCGCGCCCGCAGTTCATCAAGTTCTCCGCCGTCTCCAGGATGCTGAGGGAAAGAGGCAGTAACGCGAAGGGGAGCCCCACGCAACACCGGCACGTCCTCGTGCACACCGAACAGCATTACGACTACGAGATGTCCAGGATATTCTTCGAGGAGCTGGGCATCCAGGAGCCCGACTGCCACTTGGGCGTGGGCTCGGATACCCATGGCGCGCAGATCGGAAAGCTTCTCCAGGGGCTTGAGAGCTACCTGCTCCAGGATAAGCCGGACGCCGTGGTGATCTACGGGGACACCAACACCACCCTGGCGGGAGCGCTCGCGGCCGCGCGCAACAAGATACCCGTGGCGCACGTGGAGGCGGGCCTTCGCAGCGGTGACCGCGGGATGCCCGAGGAGCAGAACCGCGTGGTGGCCGACCACCTCTCCGACCTTCTCTTCGCTCCCTGTGAGCATGCGGTGAGGAACCTGGCGCGCGAAGGGATGTCCCGTGTCTTCTCAGGCGGAAAGCTGGCGCCCCTGGAAGATTTGCGCGGCGAGTTGAAAGACCTGGCCCCGCGAGCGCTTGCGGACGAGCCCCTCACCGTGAACATAGGGGACATCATGTACGATTGCCTCCTCCACGCCCTCGAGCTCCTGAAGGATGAGGGGAAAAGGCTGGGCCGTTTGGGGCTTGAGCCCCAGGAATACTCCGTGCTCACCATACACCGGGAGGACACGGCCACGGACAGGGAAAGGCTTGAAGGCATCATAGACTTCGTAAACGAGGCCTCCGCCGGGGAGAGGGTCGTCTTCCCCATGCATCCACGCATGAAGAAAGCCTGCGCGGAGGCAAGCCGGCGCTTCGGTGACCACGTCATGCTCATGCCCGCCGCCGGGCATCTCGACATGATCTCCCTGGTCAAGAACGCCAAGACCCTCTTCACCGATTCCGGAGGTTTGCAGAAGGAGGCCTACTGGCTGCGCGTGCCCTGCGTGACCTTGAGGGAGAGGACGGAATGGGTGGAGACCTTGGATTCCGGCTGGAACGTCCTTTACCGGGACTACAGCGGCAAGCACGACCCTTCGCCGGAAGAGCCCCTGGCCTATGGCGACGGGCACGCGGCGGAGCGCCTGCTGGCTTTCCTGGAAGCTTTGTGCTGACATGGGAGAACGATGAAGGGGAGGCGCCCTCTTATGCGCGTCATACACTGCCCGGAGAACATCGCAGGGCAGGCCTGGGCCTACGCCAGGGCCGCGGAAGGATACGGGATCGCCGCCGACGTGGTGACCTACGAGCGCCACCCCTTCGGCTTTAAGGACGACCGTTGCCTGCACCTAAGCGCGGAGCCCTCAAGGCTGGCGCGGGAGCTGAAGAGACTCCGGCTTTTCCTCGAGGTCGTAAGGGGCTATGACCTGGTACACTTTCACTTCGCGCTCACCCTGCTCCCCAAGTACATAGATCTCGGGATCCTGCGGGCCCTCCGCAAGCCCATGGTCATGAGTTTCTGGGGAAGCGACGTAAGGCTGGGTGGGGAGGCCGCGCGCCGCAACCCCTATTTCCACCTCATACGGGGCTATGAGAGAAACGATGCCCTGACTATCATGAAGATGAGGAAAATCGCAAGGCATATCGGCGTGGCGATGGTGCCCGACCACGAGCTGTACGGCTATGTCGCAGGATATTTTAAAAAAACCCATGTGCTTCCCAACTGCGTGCCATGTCGGGAACTCGAGCCCGTTTACCCCAATCCCCGCGAGGGACGGCCGCTCGTGGTGCACTGCCCCAGCAACAGGGACATCAAGGGGACGCGCTATATCCTGGAGGCGGTGTCATCCCTGAAGGACAAGCGGCGATTCGAGTTCATGCTGTGTGAGGGAAAGAGCAACCGGGAGGTAAGGGAGATCATCGCGCAGGCCGATATCGTCATAGACCAACTGCTTCTCGGGGCGTACGGAGTCGTCGCGACGGAGGCCATGGCCCTGGGAAAACCGGTCATCTGTTACCTGCGCCAGGACATCCTGGAGCAGTACCCGATCCCGCCCCCTATCGTAAACGCCAACCCTGATAATATAGTGGACGTATTGCGCGACCTGCTGGAGCATACGGAGAGACTGGATGAGCTGGGAAGGCGGGGAAGGGCCTTCGTTGAGGATTATCACGACACGGGGGCGGTGGGGAAGAAGCTCGTGGATATTTACGCCGAAGCCTTGCGCGACAAAGGCGGCTTGAGCTTAATCGGTTGAGCGGAGGCCTGTGAGCGAAGGAAAATTCTTCCGTGGAACGGCTTTTACCCTGGCCAGCGGCGTCATAAGCCTCGTGGTGGGGTTGGGCACCTCCATAATACTCGCGAGGGTGCTTGGCCCCGAGGGCAGGGGCGTATACGCGCTGGCGACGCTGCTGCCGACCCTCATGGTGACCTTCGGTAACTTCGGCATCGGCCCGGCCACCGCTTTCTACGTGGCCCGAGAGGACTTTCGCCGCCAGGAGATACTAGGCAACAATGTCCTCCTCTCGCTCATCTTCGGCGCCTTGGGCATCGCGGCCGGGGTGGTGGTCATCGCCCTCTTCCGAAGCCGTCTCTTCCCGGGAGTCGCCCCCGGCTACCTCGTTCTTGTCCTCGCGCTCATACCCGTGGAGCTTTTCATGCTCTACTCGAAATACGTCCTTTTGGGCACGCAGTCGATCAGGAGATACAACTATGTCGAGATCATCCAGGGCGTGCTGTTCCTGGCCCTCATATCCCTCGCGCTGCTCGCCTTCGGCGCGGGCGTAGGCGGAGCGCTCGCCTGCCTGGCGCTCGCCCTGGCGACGACGGGTGCCGTGGCCTTCGTGTGGTCGAGGTCGGCTGCGGGAGGAGTCGAATTCGCTTTCAACAGAACATACATGCGGAGAGCCGTGAAGTACGGATTGCAGGTTCACCTGGCGAACATCCTCGGCTTCCTTAACTACCGCATCGACATGTTGTTTATCAGCGCCTTCCTGGGTCCCTCCGCGGTGGGGCTCTACGCCGTGGGGGTCGGCTTGGTCGAGAAGATCTGGCTTGTGTCCTATGCCGCGAGCACGGTCCTATTCCCGCGCGTCTCGGCGGAGAGAGACGAGGAGGAGAGGAACGCATTCACGCCATTGGTCGCCCGCACGGTTCTATGGGCCACGGCGCTCGGGACCATCGCGCTGGTCTTCCTTGGCCGGATCATCATCCAGGCGCTCTATTCGGACATGTACCTTCCCGCCGTGGGCGCCTTGCGGGCCTTGCTGATCGGAACGGTGACCTTGAGCGCCGGGCGGGTGTTGAGCAACGACATCTCCGGCCGAGGGCGGCCCGGCTTGAACATCTACATCGGCCTTGCCGCCGTGGCCTCCAACGTCGTTCTCAACTGGATATGGATTCCCCGATTCGGCATCTCCGGCGCTGCCTGGGCCTCCACCGTATCCTATTCCGTGTCCTTCCTGGGAGCGATGGTGTTTTACTGCCGACTTTCCGGGAACAAGTGGTATAAGCTCGTGTTGCCCCAAAGGGGCGATATGGCCGTCTATCTTCGCGCGCTGAAAAGCCTGTTCGGCCTGGTCCGCGCCGTTCTTGGAGGAAAAGGAAAAAAGCTTGGCATGCGGGGTAAAGTAGGGTGAAAATCATAAGAAGACCGCCTTTCGGCATGATGCGTGATCATGCGAGGCTGCCGTTTCCCGGTACGAGGAAGCAAATAGCGGTTAGGACATGGCAAAAAGAGCGCTGTTGATAACCTACTACTTTCCGCCGCGCCCGGGCATAGCTTCGCTGAGGCTACGAGGCCTCGCGAAATACCTGCCCGAGTTCGGGTGGGATGTGGTCGTTCTCACCCCGGAGCTGCCGGACATGCCGGAACCTCGATATGACGTCGTGCAGACGGATTATCCTGGAGAGGCGACCGATGTCTGGAAAAAGAGATTTGGGTTGGGGACGGATAAGAGGTTGCAGGACCAGGTGGGGATCCCAAGAGCCATATCCGAAAGCAAATACTCGCCGGTGTTAAAGGCGATCAACCTGCTGAGGGCGGTGATAGCCTTTCCCGACGAACAAAGAGGATGGCTTCGCCCCGCGACGCAGGCAGGGATGCGGTTGCTGGCCGAAAACCGCTTCGACGCGATCATCAGCAGCCACAGGCCGCCCACATGCCACCGTATAGCAAAGGCACTGAAGGAACGGCATGACGTTCCCTGGATCGCCGATTTTCGCGACCTCTGGACCCAAGATCATTTTTTCCCTTACGTGACTCGGGTGAGGGCGATACGCACCATGGAGAGGCGCCTGGAGATAAAGACCTTGGAGAATGCGGACGCCTTGGTGACGGTGTCCGAACCGCTGGCGGAAGAGCTCCGTTCGCTTCATCGCGGGAAGAAAGTCGTCAGTATACCGAACGGCTTTGACCCCGATGAAGTCGTCCCGGCGCCCTTGACCGAGAAATTCACCATTACCTACACCGGGCTTACCTATTTAGGCAAGCGGGACCCGTCCCCTCTCCTCCGCGCCGTGAGCGAGCTGGTGGCAGAGAGAAAGCTTGACAGGCAATCGATAAGCATCCGTTTTTACGGCACGATTGAATACTGGCTTGAAAGGGAGATAGAGAGATTGGGTCTCGATGACGTGGTGGCCCTGTATCCCCAGGTCCCACGAGCGGTTGCCCTGGACAGACAGCGCGAATCGCAAGTGCTGTTGCTCCTGAACTGGGATCATCCGGGCGAAGTCGGCGTTTACACCGGAAAGCTCTTCGAGTACCTCGCCGCGCGGAGGCCGATCCTCGCGATAGGTAAACCTGGAGGTGTCGTAGACGAGCTGCTGCGGGAGACCGGCGCTGGGATCTATCCGCCAGGATATGAGCAGCTCAAAGGGGTGCTGGAAGACCTTTACAATCAGTATAGAGCCTTGGGATACGTTCCTTTTACGGGCATAGAGGAGAAGATCGCCAGGTACAGCCATAAAGAGATGGCCCGGCGCTTCGCCGCATTGATGGATGAGCTGAGCCATGGAAGGTCGCGCGCGCAAGATTGAACGATGCCGTTGGCCGTGGTCCCCAACAACCCGCGGAACGAGCATTGCCGCAAAGAAGGAGCACACCCGACGGGGTCACATCTTCGATCATCGATCCCGGTAACTTATGCCTGTGCGAGCGGGCAGGGAAGCCCCCTTTCGCCCCACCTTCGCCTCTGGACCCCCGTAAATAAACCCGCATCGAAGATCGAAATTAGGACATATGTCCTAATTTAAAAAGGCTGCAGCATACGGAGCACAAGCACACCTGGCTAACATTCTTGGCTTCCTGAACTATCGGATCGATATGTTCATGGTAAATATATTTCTTGATCCTGCAGCGGTTGGATTATATGCCGTTGCGGTTGGGCTAATCGAGAAGATATGGCTGGTTTCTTATTCAGCCAGTACAGTTCTTTTTCCACGAATAGCGGCGGAAAGAGAAGAGGAGAGACAGAAGGACTTTACGCCTCTTGTGGCCCGCACCGTGTTATGGACAACCGCAATCGGAGCCTTGGTATTGGCGCTCCTTAGCCGCTGGATAATACTTTTTCTCTTTTCAGAAGCGTTCTTGCCTGCCGTCGGAGCGCTACGAGCTTTGATCATCGGGGTAATAGCGCTTAGTGCCGGTCGGGTTCTGGCCAACGACCTTGCCGGCCGCGGTTTTCCGCGGTTAAACATCTATACAGGCTTGGCGGCTGTGGTTACGAATGTGGCCTTGAACAGCATCTGGATTCCTCGCTACGGAATTGTCGGAGCTGCATGGGCATCAACTGCATCGTATTTGGTCACTTTCCTCCTGGCTCTATTTTTCTATTGTCGCGTATCTGGTAATAGGTGGATAAAAGTCGTGCTACCTCAAACAGGAGATTTCTCACTATACTGGAAGGCAGAGTTAAAGATTGGTCGTCGAATGTTTAGCAAGAAAAAGTAATACACCGAGGTTATTGTTGCATCATGGTTAGGCGAGTTCTCATTGTAAGTTATTATTTCCCAATTATATAATAAATCGTACTAATAAATCGTACCAACGGAGAATATATACCCCTCCCCGCCGGCACCCCCAGGCCGTCGCTCTTTCCCTCTTTCCGCGCCCCCGCTCAATCCTTGAGGACGGATTCCGGCCGTCCCAGGCCTCCTTCGCGCATGGCCGCGACGATCTCGCCGTAGACCTTCCCCGCCGGCACCCCCAGGCCGTCGTGGTCCCCAATCTCCCCGCGGTCGAAGTCGTATTCGTAGAGGCCGAAGCGGGGCTCGTAACTCCCCCATTCGTAGTTGTCGGTGAGGGACCAGTAAGAGTACGCGCCCACCTCGATCCCCTCCCCGAGGCAGGCCGCGATCTCCGCCAGCATACCCTTGAGGAAGACGTCGCGGGTGAGCCCGTCGCGGCGCGGCACGGCGGCAGCGCCCCTCGCCTGTCGGTGGCACATGCCGTTCTCCAGCACCAGTATGGGCATATCGTCCGCGCCCTCCGCGTGACCACGGATCACCTCTCCGAACTCACGGGGGTGGTAACGGTTCTCCCAGAGCGGGGTGTGCAGGAGGGGCTCCTTTTCGCGCAGGCGGCGGGGGGTGGGGAACTTGGGCGCGCCGGCGGCGGCGAAGGGATCGTAGATGTCCAACCCGAGATAATCTACCGCCCGCTCACGCGGTAGGGAGTACGCCGCTTCGATGGCGCGTTCCCGGTCCAGGGGAGCCGCGAGCCGGTCGTAAAGCCGGTCTATAAAGCGGTAGTAGGCGTACTGGAGGGAACCGCGTCCCCACCGTTCCTCCGCCAGGCGCGAGAACCTGCGCTCCCATGCCTCCCTGCGGTCATGGATATAATCCCTGAGCTCCCGCCTGGAGATCCCCCTGGAGGGCGCCAGGAGCAGGTCGAACCCCGCCCTGTCCAGGGCATAGAAACACATGCAGTAGTTGTTGAAGCCCACGCGGGGGTACTCCCAGCCCATCTCCTCGTACAGGGCGTGCAGAGCGTCGTAGGCCTGGAGGTGGGCGAGGGAGAGGTTCTCGCCGGCGCGTCTGGCGACGGCCACGCCTTTCCTGCCGTGGGGGTGTTCGCCGGTGACGTAGGTCAGGAGGCCCAGGAGGTTGGGCTCGTTTATGGTCACCCAAAAGCGCACGGGCCTCTTACCATCTTCTGACAGGCGGATGTTCACTTCCCGCGCCGCCCTCGAGGCGTAGGCGGCAAACAGTTCTGGGGCGCTCTCCTCCAGCCAGAAGTCCGTGCCGCACCAGGCGGGGTGGGTGAAGTGGTGCAGGGTGACCACGGGCTCCATGTCCGCCTCCACCACCGTCCCGATGATCTGCGCATAGCGGTCCAGGGCGGCCTCGTCCCAGGGAGGCGGGGAAGCCTTTCCCGACGAGGCGGCCGGCTGAAGCCGTGCCCACTCCAGGCTCATGCGGAAGGCATTGAGCCCAAGGGACGACGCCAGCTCGACGTGCTCCGCGTAGCGGTCCCAGAAGCGGCAGGCCTCTCCCGCTTTTTCCACCTTGCCCCCGCGTTCCCACTCCGCCCAGTTGTTGTGAGGGCCTCCCGGGCGGTTGTATCCTCCCTCCACCTGGAAGGCGGCGTTGCTCACCCCGAAGAGGAATCCCTCCGGCAAGCGGAAACCCGCCCCGCTCCCCTGCCCTTTCTCTCTTTCCATAACCCCTCCTTGTCAACGGAGAAAGAACGGCGACGTCTCTCCTGTGCCAACCCCGGCGCGGCTGCGGCCCCGACCGCCGCGCCCCTCTCCCGGAGCCATTATGTAAATAGACGCGCTCCGCCCCGCGGCCCCATTTCATGTCTCACGACGGCCGGGAAGGGCGAGGCGGCTGCCTCTCAATCGATCATGATGCCGCCGTCGATGATAAGTACGGGGTCAATACGGCGGCGTGGCATACGGCCTTATCTCTCAATCGATCATGATGCCGCCGTCGATGATAAGGGTCTGGCCGGTCATGTAGGTGGCGTCCTCGATGAGAAAGGCCGCCGCCCTGGCCACTTCCTCGCCCGTCCCGAACCTCCGCATGGGGATGCGCGGAACGATCTTGGCCCGGTAGTCCTCGGGCATCCAGGATATGAGCTCGGTCTCGATGTACCCGGGGGCGATGGCGTTCACCCGGATGCCGTGCCTGGCGACCTCCCTGGCCAGGCAGACGGTGAAGGCGGTGATGCCGCCCTTAGAGGCGGCGTAGGCGGTCTGCCCCGGCCCCCCGATCATCCCCAGGATGGAGGAGATGTTCACCACGCAGCCCCCGCTGCCCCGCCTGATCATGTCCCCCACGGCGTGCTTGGCCATGTAGAAGTAGGAGAAGAGGTTGACGCGCAAGGTGCGTTCCAGGTCGGAGTCCTCGAGGTCCTGGATGGGCGAGAGCTGCCCCATGCCGGCGTTGTTCACCAGGATGTCCACCCCGCCGAACTCCTCAACGCACCGGCCCACCACCGCGGCGGCGCCCCCCTCGGTGGCCAGGTCCGCCTGGGCGATCACCGCCCGGCCCCCCCGTTCCTCGATGATCTCCCGCACCTCGCGCGCCGCGTCCAGCCGGCTCTGGCAACAGACCACCACGTTGGCCCCGCGCGCGGCCAGCTCCAGGGCTATGGATTTCCCTATCCCCCGCGAGGAACCGGTCACGATGGCGTTGCTTCCCTCGATCACCCTTACCTCCTTTTTCCAACCCCGTCCCTCTGTCTGCGCGCCCCTTCTCCCCCGGCCGGAGGACCGGCGCCGGCGAGGTCGGGCCTGGGGCCGTGACCCTCCCGCCCGCAGGGCCGGCGGACCGTGTTCTTCATTCCCTCGCCAACCTCTCGCGGAGGAAGCGGCCCGCCTTCTCGAGTGCCGCGTTGCTCTCCGGCACCAGGGGCGTGAAGAACTGCCAGACATGGAACATGCCCTCTCCGACATCCAGCTCCACCTCCACCCCCGCCTCTCCCGCCCTCTCCGCCAGCCTCCTGGCGTCATCGAGGAGGATCTCGCGGGTGCCTACCTGGATGAGCAGGGGCGGAAGGCCCGCAAGATCCGCGTGGATGGGGGAGGCCAGGGGGTTCCTGGGGTCCTCCCCCGCCAGGTACATGGCGGCCTCACGCCTGAGCGCGCGGGCGGAGAGCATGGGGTCTTTTCTCCCCACCGTTTCCACGCTCCTCCCCCTGACCTCCAGGTCCGTCCACGGAGAAAAGAGGCATGCCGCCGCGGGCAGGGGAAACCCCCTGTCGCGCAGATAGACCATGGCCGCCACCGCCAGGCCTCCGCCCGCGGAATCCCCCGCCAGGGCGGTGCGCTCCGCCCCGCAGCCGGCGTCCAGGAGCCATTCGTACGCCCTCGCCGCGTCCTCGACCGCGGCGGGGAACGGGTTCTCGGGCGCCAGGCGGTACTCCAGGCTGAGGGCGTGGCAGCCCGCTTCCCTCGCCAGCCGGGATACCAGGGGGCGGTGGCTTCCGGCGGAGCCCACCACGTAAGCTCCCCCGTGCAGGTAGAGGATGACGGGCCCCTCTCCCGCCCCCTCCGGGACCGCCCACTCCGCCCGCAGACCCCGCACGTCCTCCGCGCGGTATCTCACCCCCTTTACGGGCGTGGCGAGGCGGGGCACCACCCCGTCGAACCACCAGCGCTGGTGGGCTACTGTGGAAAATGATTCCATCTGGACCACGCGGCTCAACCTCACCAGAAGCTCCGCGAGGCGAAAGCGCAGGCTGGGCATGCTCTCGTCCCCCTCTCCCCGGTCTCCCGCCGCCCGCCTCATTGCCGCGTCCGCGACGGTCCCGGAGACCCCGGAGCCCCTTGCCTGCGCGCCTTTCTGATGGCGCGGTCCATGGCCAGCTCCACCACCCCGGGCAGGTAACGCTTCATGATGTAGAGCATGCGGGCGGAACCGGGGCCGATGAAGAACCTCCCCTTCTCCATGCCCTCCACCAACGCCCGCGCCACCTCCTCCGGCTGCATGAGGCCGCCGCCCTCGCTCACCGCCACCGTCTCCGGCGGCTTGTTGCGGTTCTCCACCTCGAAGCCGGGGGTGTCGGTGTCCGGGGGGCAGAGGACGGAGACTCGTACCCCGTGGGGCTTCAGCTCGCTCTTCAGCACCTCCGAAAGACCGAAGAGGGCGAACTTGGAGGCGGCGTAGTCCGCGTATCCGAAGACCCCCATGAAGCCCAGCACGCTGGAGACGTTGACGATATGCCCCCGGCGTTGCTTGAGGTAGGGGAGCAGGGCCTTGATGGTGCACCAGTTCCCGTAGAGGTGCAGCTTCATGGTCTCGTCAAGCTGGCGGTAGGAGATGTTTTCGAAGTAGTCGGGGAGCGCCCTGCCCGCGCAGTTGATGAGGATGTCGGGGGGACCGAACTCCTCCACCGCCGCGCCCATGACCCGTTCCACCGCCTCCGGGTCGGTGATGTCCAGCTGCCTGCAGGCAAAGCGCTGCTCCCCGCCCGCCGCCCGTGCGGACGCCCTCTTCACCGCCTCCTCGAGGCGCTCCCGGCCCCGGGCGAAGATGATGACGTTGCAGCCGTGCTCCGCGAGGAGCTCCGCCGTCGCGAGCCCGATGCCGCTGGAGCCTCCCGTGATATAGACGTTCTTTCCCCTGAGATCGGATCTCTTCATCCCCCTCACCTCCGGAGGTCACCCCCGTGCAGGCCGCGTCCGCTACCGCCGCGCGCCGCCCCCTTCCCCGCCGGGGGACGGCTTCCGCCGACCCGCGCGCGGGCGCGTCCCGGGCGCGCCCGGCACATGAGACAAGCAAAGGATATAACGCTCGTTCCTCCCTGACAAACCGCCGCGGGAAAAGGTCGGCGCCCGAGCGGGCGGCCGCCTGAGGTACGTGGCCTTCTCCTTCGGGGGCGTCTCCACCGGCGATCGTCGAGGCGTCAACGGCATGTTTCGTTTGTCGGCGAAAAAGGCGACCGCGGCGCGGAGAGGGTCCGGGGACGGGTCCCGGGACATCGCCGTATGCCGGGAGTATGGGCGCTTTGTCCCGGAAAGCCTTGTCGTCGGGGCATATCAGCATCGGGGTGCTATCATTATTAGAAATGACCGGCACGCCAGGCTATCCCGTGGCGAAATCGCCTCGGCGGGAAGCGTTTACCCGCCGTTCTCGCCCGAAAGAGCAGCCATCGCGTTCAACGGGGCCGGCGAAGGGCCGGCGGTGGTGATGGCGAAAGGGGGGAAAGATGATCGGCCCTCGGAGCATCCTGGACACGGACCTCTACAAGCTCACCATGCAGCAGGCGGTGTGCAAGCTCTACCCTTGGTTCAAAGCGCGTTACCGGTTCATCAACCGCGGCGGGACCCCCTTCCCGCCGGGTTTCGGCGCGGAGCTGGCCGCCCGCGTGGAGGAGATGAGCGCCCTGCGCCTGAGCGCGGAGGAGAAGTCGTGGCTGGCGGGGAAGTGCAGGTACTTCAGCCCCGTCTACCTCGATTTCCTGGAGGGATACCGCTTCGACCCCTCCGAGGTGGACATCCGCCAGGAGGGCGGGGAGCTCTCCATCACCATCGAGGGCTACTGGTACACCACCATCCTCTGGGAGGTGCCCCTCATGGCCCTCATCAGCGAGCTCTATTTCGAGATGACGGGCGAGAAGGAGCGGGCATACCCGGAGGAGAGGATCCGCGCCCTCAACCGGGAGAAGGCGCGCTTCTTCCGGGAACACGGCATCCGTTTCGTGGACTTCGGCACCCGCAGGCGCTTCTCCTACGAGAACCACCGCCGGCTCATCCCCGACCTCATGGAGGCGGGGGAGTTCCTCCTGGGCACCAGCAACGTGCACCTCGCCCACCTCTATGACCTCACGCCCGTGGGCACCCAGGCCCACGAATGGTTCCAGTTCCACTCCGCCAAGTACGGTTTCCGCATGGCCAACCAGATGGCCTTGCAGCGCTGGATAGACGTGTACAAGGGCGACCTGGGCATCGCCCTCACCGACACCTTCGGGACCGAGAACTTCTTCCACGCCTTCGACGGATATTTCTCGCGCATCTTCGACGGGGTGCGGCAGGACTCCGGAGACCCTTTCCATTTCCTGGAATGTGCCATCGCGCACTACCGCAGGCTGGGCATAGATCCCGCGACCAAGACGGTGGTGTTCTCCGACTCCCTCAACCTGGAGCTCTCCCGCGCCCTGCACGAAGCCTGCGCGGGGCGGGTCAGGGACCTCTACGGCATCGGAACCTTCCTCACCAACGACGTGGGGGTCAAGCCCCTGAACATGGTGATCAAGATGGTGGCCTGCCAGCCCTTCTACGGCTCCGAGCGCTGGGTGGACGCCATCAAGATCTCAGACGACGAGGGCAAGTACACCGGCGCCAGGGAGGTCATAGAGCTGGCCCGCAGGACCCTTTTCCTGGAGGAGTGACGCGGCCTCGGCACGGCACGGCGAGCCGGCATACGGCGATATGCTGCCCTCGCATCTCCGCGGCACCCCGCCCGCGCGACGGCGCCGCGGCCCGGAGCGGGTGATCTTTACCGACAGTGCCGGTAGCCCTGCGCTCCCGGATCTCCCGCCCGGAGAAAGCGAGAGCCGGCCGCGCGGCGCTCACCGCCGATCCGGGCCCCGGCCCGGGGATCCGCCGGGATAGATGCATACCCTGCAGGCGGGGGAGCCGGCGGGGATGCTCTCCTCGATGACCAGACGGGCGCCCACGTACGCGAGCATGGCCCGGTCCTGCTCCATGGCCGCGTCGCAGACCCCGACGTGCTCGGGTCGGTGGAAGCCGTAGGGACATCTGGCCAGCACCAAATCCAGCCTTTCTCCGCCCTCTTTCAACTCCAGAAAATCGATGTCCATCGCCACCAGCGCCTTTTCCAGGTCCCTGCGCAGGGCAGCGACGGAGCCTCCGTCTTTCATCCCGTAGGGGGAATGATGCCCGGCGAAGGCGATGAGCCGCCCCATGCCCCTAACCGCCCCGTCCCCGACGACCGGCAGGCGGTAGAGCATGCGGTAGAGGAGGCCTAACCCCCTGATGATGCCTTTGCGTAGACCCATTGCGTTCACCTCCACGTCTTATCGCCGCCCCGCCGCCCCGCCCCTCGTTCCGGACCCCCTTTTCGACGTCTTTGCCCCGCGCCCGTGCCCCTCCGGCTCTTCCATCCGGACACGGGTTGCCGGCCGGGGCTGGGAAACCCTCACCGGAAATGGCACTCCTCGCCGGGAGGGCATGCCTCGATCTCCGGCTCCAGGGTGACGTGCACCACGTTGTGGTCGTGGCGCAGCATCTCCTTGAGCCCCCTTATGGTCTCCTGGAGCTCGCTCACGGACATATCCTCCACCACGACATGGGCGCTCAGGGAATAGAGCCGGGACCCGATCTCCCATATATGGAGGTCGTGGACCCCTCTCACGCCCGGCGCCGCGGAGAGGTCGGAGAGTATGTGCCGGTAGTCCACGCCCGAAGGGACGGATTCCATGAGGATATGCGTCGATTCGCGCAGGATCTGAAAGGCGCTCACCAGGATGAGCATGGCGATCCCCAGGGTGAGGGCGGGGTCCACGAAGGTCCAGCCGGTCAGCACCACCACCACCCCCGACACCACCACCCCCAGGGAGACCAGGGCGTCGGTGAGGAGGTGGAGGAAGGCGCTGCGCAGGTTCAGGTCCCCCCTGCCCCGCCGCAGCAGCAGGGCCACGCCGCCGTTGACCAGGAAGCCCGCCCCCGCCACGGCGACGACCATGCCCCCTTTTACCTCCACCGGGTGGATGAACCTGCGTATGGCCCCGTAAGCCAGCATGAAGCATATCCCCGTGATGAGCAGGGAGTTGACGAAGGCCACCACGATGCCCATGCGGTGGAAGCCGAAGGTCTTCCGCTCCGTGGCGGGCCTGGCCATGGTGCGCACGGCGATGAGGGAGAGGACGAGGGCGAAGGAGTCGGAGAAGTTGTGGCCCGCGTCCCCCAGCAGCGCCATGCTGCCCGCCAGGATCCCGAAGACCACCTCGAAGAAGAGAAAGGCGGTGTTGGCGGCCAGCGCCGCGGCCAGGCGCCGTGACGGATCGAAGGCGGGACCTCTTTCCCCGGTCATGGCGCCTTCCTTCCCAGCACTATCTCGACCGGCAGCCGCCACATGGATACGGTCTCGTGCTCCTCGATGCGGAATCCCGCCTCCTCGACAAGGCGGCGCGCGAAGACGGGACGGCAGTCCACGAGCCGGGGAAACCTGCGGTGCGCACGGAGGTAGAGCCGCGCCATCATGCCCTGCCGCCCCTGGGTGGACATGCAGGCCACGCAGAGGCGCCCTCCCGGCATTAGGACCCTCAGGCACTCGGCCAGGACCTGCGGGATCTCGGGCGGGTCGAAGAGCTCCAGGGTGAAACTCATGAAAACGGCGTCGAAGCAGGCGCTCCCGAAGGGCATGGCCGCGGCGTCGCCTCGGATCAGCTCCGTCCTTCCGGTAAGGCCCTCGCGCCGGAGGCGTTTCCTCGCCGCCTCCACCATGCCGCCGGAGAGATCTATCCCGCAGACCACGCCTTCCTCTCCCACCATCCCGGATATCGCCGCCAGCGCACGCCCCGTGCCGAAGCCTACCTCCAGGATGCGCTCTCCCCGGCGCGGCTGGAGGTGGCGCTCGACGGCGGCACTCACGCAGCTCCACTCCCCACCCGATGAGAGCAGGTCGTAGATACGGCTGAGGCGGTCGTAGCGGCGGCGGGTGTCCTCCCGGAAGCACGAACGCGTCCGGCTCTCCGCCCGTTCCGCGCCGTTTTCCGCCGTCATCACGCATCCCCTTTCCATCTCTTTCCCATTCCATCATTATTGGGTATTGAGAAGAGGGCGACAAAGGGCCCCGTCAAAGCCCGGGGGGGCAGGGGGGATGAGGCACCGGCCGGGACGATGCACATGGAGCCGGATGTCGCCGTCCGGGGTCGCCCCGTCGCCCTTACCGCCGCGTCTCCAGCAGCAGAGCCTCGTGCGGGGCCAGCTCCCACGCCCCGGCGCGCAGCTGCGAGCCTTCCTCGCGATGGGTGGAGAGAAGAACCTGGAAATGATTGCCATCCCATTCCCGTGGCCCCGCGGACAGCGGCAGGGCGCGCGGGGTGAAGTTGAGCAGCACCGCCACTTTCTCCTCCTCCAGCTCCCGCAGGTAGGCGAACACCCCCCGGGGCACGCCGTCGATGGCGCGGTAGCCGCCGGCGCGCAAGGAGGGCTTCTCCCCGCGTAGCCGGATCAGGCGACGGTACCAGTTGAGCAGACTGGCGGGGTCGGCGTCCTGGCGCTCCACGTTTCTCTCCACGTAGGAGGTGTCCACCGGCAGCCACGGCTCCGCCCGCGAGAACCCGGCGTGCTCGTCCGCGGACCACTGCATGGGAGTACGGCAGCCGTCCCGCCCCACCGGCAGGGGCCAGAACTTCTTCCCGATGGGGTCGTCCATGCTGCTCCGCGGGATGCGGCTCTGGGGCATGCCGATCTCCTCGCCATAGTAGATGATGGGGGTGCCGCGCAGGGTGAGCAGCATGGCCGCCGCCATCCTGGCCCTGGCCTCCGCGTCTCCACCCCTTCCCAGACGGGTGTACGAACGAGGGAGGTCGTGGTTGTTGAGATAATAGCACGGCCACCCCGCGGAAGGGATGTTCGCCTCCAGCCAGCCCACGGACTCCCGGAACGCCTCCGCGCTCCATCTGCGCCGCGCGAAATGCAGGTAGAAGGAGAGGTGGAGAGCGTCGGTACCCCCACCCAACAGGGCTACCGCGTCCTCGCGGGTGTCGGTGAAGACCTCGCCCATCATCATGCGTTCCGGGTAGGCATCCAGGATGCGGCGTAGCTCCCTCACCGTCTCCAGGCTCTCCGGGCGCGAGCGGTCGTAGACGTGCCTCTGCCAATCATAGGGGCGCAGCCCCAGCCTGCGGGGGTTGTCGCGCAGCAGCTCGTCCTCGTAGAGGAAGTTAATGAGGTCGAGGCGGAAGCCGTCCACGCCCTTCTCCAGCCAGGTCTTCACGATATCGAACATCTCCTCCTTGACCTCAGGGTTACGCCAGTTGAGGTCGGGCTGGAAGGGAAGGAAGGCATGGTAATAGTACTGCCGGGTGGCCGGGTCCCATTCCCAGGCGCTGCCCTCCACCACCGCCCTCCAGCGGTTGGGGGGCTTTCCGGGGGCCCTGCCGTCGCGCCAGATGTACCAGTCGCGCCTGGGGTTTTCGCGCGAGGACCGCGACTCCCGGAACCAGGGATGCTCGTCGGAGGTGTGGTTGAGCACCATGTCCATGATCACCCGCATGCCGCGGCGATGGCACTCGGAGAGCAGTTCCTCGTAGGTCGACATGTCGCCGAAGAGGGGGTTGATGCCGCTATACGAGCTCACATCGTAGCCGAAATCCCGCATGGGGGAAGGGAATACGGGGGTGAGCCACAAGGCATCCACTCCCAGGGATCGCGGCGTGCCGTCGTTGAGATAATCGAGGCGCCGGAGGATGCCGCGCAGGTCGCCGTTTCCGTCGCCGTCGGAGTCCGAGAAACTGCGCACCGCTATCTGGTATATGACTCCCCTCTTCCACCAGGGCTCTTCCGCCTGCATGCCGCTCTCCCGTCTCCACGCGCCGGTCCCCGCAAGATGATAACACGTCGCCCCGTTCCCCGCGGGGATGTCCGTCGCCATAACCGGAGCGTCCGTTCTTGGCCCGCAAGACGATAAAGCTTCGCCCCGTTCCCCGCGGGGCTGTTCCCTCCGGCCGCGCGGCGCGCGCCGGCCCCGCGGGACGGGAAAGGGCGCGCGGGAGGCAGCCCTCCGCCCCACCTGCACCTTTTCGCCGCCGCGGCGCGGGAGGATGCGGTCCCCACGTCCCGCCCTCATCCCGCGCCATCTGCTATATTGAGCTGAAAGGCGGCTTTCGACGCGGCAAGGGAGGGCGAGGCACATGGCCATGGCGCTGGAAGGCATCAAAGTCATCGACCTGAGCAGGCTTGCGCCCGGTCCGTACTGCGGCATGATCCTTGGGGATCTCGGCGCCGAGGTCATCCGCGTGGAGGCGATGGACCGGCGGGCGCGCGCCGAGGGGGTGCTGGGGCTGAGCGACGAGCTGGCGGAGATGCTGCGGGCCTTCAACCCCCAAGGGAGGAACAAGCGGAGCATCGTGCTCGACCTGCGCAAGGAGGAGGGCAGGGAGGTATTCATGCGCCTGGCCCGGGAGGCGGACGTGATCATCGAGGAGTTCCGCCCCGGGGTGGTAAAGCGCCTGGGCATCGACTACCCGGCGGTGCGGGAGGTGAACCCCGGGGTGATCTACTGCTCCATCACCGGCTACGGACAGACGGGCCCCTACGCGGGCCTGCCCGGCCACGACCTGAACTACCTCGCCATGGCCGGGGCGCTGGGGGTGATCAGGGACGAGCACGGCAAGCCCGTCTTCCCCTCCAACCTCCTCGCGGACATGGCCGCGGGCGGCATGCACGCCGCGCTGTGCGTCCTCGCCGCCCTGGTGGCGCGCTCCCTCCACGGCGTGGGACAGTACGTGGACTGCGCCATGACCGACGGGGTGGTGAGCCTGATGCACATGGAGCCCATCCTGCGCCACACCACCGGGCTGCGGGGCCTGCCCTATTACGGCGTGTACGAGACCGCGGACGGCAGGTGGTTCAGCGTGGGCAACGTAGAGCCCTGGCTGTGGGAGAACTTCTGCCGCGCCCTGGGGCGGGAGGACCTCATCCCCCTGCAGCGCGACCCCGGCAGGCACGAGGAGCTCCGCGCGGAACTGCGCGAGATATTCCTGGGCAGGACGCGAGACGAGTGGTTCGCGTTCTTCAGGGACAAGGACGTCTGCGCCGCTCCCGTGCACGAGGTGGAGGAGGCGGAGAGGGATCCCCACCTGCGGGAGAGGGAGATGTTCGTGGAGTTCGACCATGAGAAATATGGCAAGATCACCCAGGTGGGTATCTCCATGAAGCTCTCCGAGACCCCCGGCCGCGTGCGCTTCCTGGGATGTCCCCCGGGACTGCATACGGACGAGATCCTGGCGGAGCTGGGATACGGCGAGGAGGAGATAGGGCAGCTGCGCGAGAAGGGCACGGTGGCCTGAGGCGAGTGCGGGACTCCCGGGAGCCTGGATCTAGCCGGGAGGAGAAAGAGAAGGGGGAAGGGATGAAGAGGTTCGAGGGGATCTTCGCGGTCATGCTCACCGCCTACGACGACTACGGGAACATAGACCGCGAGGCGATGCGGGAGATGACGGAGTACTTGGTGGAGTCCGGAGTGCACGGCCTGGTGGTGCTGGGGAGCAACGGCGAGAACCCCTACCTCACCCACCACCACCAGAAGGACGCCATCGACACGGTGGTGAACGCATGCGAGGGGCGCGTGCCGGTGATCGTGGGCGTGAACAAGCGCGGCACCGAGCCCGCGGTGGACATGTCCACCTACGCGGAGGAGGCGGGGGCCGACGGCATCCTGCTGGCCCTGCACCGCTTCTACGATCTGGACGAGGACGCGGTCTTCTCCTTCTACGAGGAGGTATGCGGCAGTGTAGGCCTGCCGGTGCTCTTCTATAACTTCCCGTCCAACACCGGCCTCGCCCTTCCCCCCGAGAGCATCGCGCGCCTCGCGTTGATCGACAACCTGGTGGGGGCGAAGGAGACCGTCTTCGAGGTGGACGAGGTGAGGCGCCTGGTGGAGGCCACGGACGATGATTTCTGCGTCTTCACCGGCATGACCTTCAACCTGGCCGAGACCATGGCCGTGGGGGCGTGCGGAGCCATCTGTCCCCTCCCCAACTTCATCCCCCGCGTCACCCTGGACCTCTACGAGGCATGCAGGTCCGGGGACGGCGACAGGGTGGCCGAGCTGCAGAAGGCGGTCTACGCATTGGCTCCCCTGCTGGCGTCAACCCCCACTCCCCACGCCATGCAGAAGGAGGCCCTGCGCTTGCTCGGCCATCCCGTGAAGCCCCACGTCAAGGGGCCGCTGCCGCGCCTCACCTCCGATCAGGCCAGGCTGGTGCGGGAGACCCTGGAGAACGCAGGACTTATGGGGTCAGCCCCGGACATGGGACATTCGAGGCGAGACCCCTAGGGCCTCTCCTTCGGGGAGAGCGAGCGCATGGAGCTCATGGAGGTCCTTCCGGCCGGGCGCCGGAGGGCATGAGGCAGGAGGATGGCAGGTGAAGACCTGGGGCCTCTCCTTCGGGGAGAGCGAGCGCATGGAGCTCATGGAGGTCCTTCCGGCCGGGCGCCGGAGGGCATGAGGCAGGAGGATGGCAGGTGAAGACCTGGGGCCTCTCCTTCGGGGAGAACGAGCGCATGGAGCTCATGGAGGTCCTTCCGGACGGACGCCGGAGGGCATGAGGCAGGAGGATGGCAGGTGAAGACCTGGGGCCTCTCCTTCGGGGAGAACGAGCGCATGGAGCTGGAGCGCATCGTGCTGGACGGGGACAGCGAGGCGGCGCTGCTCTTCCTGCGCAAGGTCATCTACCCGAAGGTGAAGGAGAGCGAGAAGCCGGGGAGTTGTTTCCACGATCCCTCGAAGCCGGTGGAGCAGCTTGAACGCCCGGTGGACAAGCATAAGAAACTGGGTGATTTCCGCTGAGGCGCACCTACTCCCATGGCCGGCCCACCTCCGCGCCCTGCGGAGCGGGACATCGCCTGGCGCCGCTCCACGGCGAGCCGGGTTCCCCGGAGCGGCCATGCCCCGAAGCCGGGCGTGCTCGCCCGCAGGGGCTCTCGGACTCTCGTCGGAGGCAACGAGCGTGAAGGGAAGGACGGGCTTGGGCGGCGACGGCATGACCGGAAAGGGCGGCAAGACGTCCCCCGCGCTCCCCGCATCCCCCTCCCGCGGGAAACGGGGTCGGGAGGTCAGCGCCATCCGCCGCGGCCGGCGCCTGCCCCTCTTTCTGGCCCTCCTCCTCGCCGCCTCCCTCGCCGTTCCCGGCGGATGCTCCACGTCACCGGAACGGAGAGATGCCGAGACCACGGAGGTGCCCGTATATTCCTACGTGGTGGAGGCGGAATATCCCCATGACACCGGCGACTTCACCCAGGGGCTCTGCCTGGTGGACGGCGAGCTCTACGAGGGCACCGGGCTGTGGGGGAGGTCCCGCCTCACCAGGAGCGAGTTCCCGGGGGGAAGAGTCCTGGGCTCCGTCTCCCTCGCGCCAGAGTATTTCGGGGAGGGCGTAACGGTCATGGGGGACGAGGTGTTCCAGCTCACCTACACCTCTCACCTGTGCTTCGTGTACGACCGCGAGAGCCTGGAGCTCCGGCGCACCTTCTCCTATCCCACCGAGGGGTGGGGACTGACCCACGACGGGAAGTCGCTGATCATGAGCGACGGCAGCTCCACCCTCTATTACCTGGACCCGCGCAGCGGGGAGGAGCTGGACCGCGTCGAGGTCACTGACGCCGGCGGTCCGGTGGCGGACCTCAACGAGCTGGAATACGCCGCGGGCATGATATATGCCAATATATGGAAGACCGACCGCATCGCGGTGATCTCTCCCGAGAGCGGGGCGGTGAGGGCATGGATCGACCTCACGGGCCTGAACCCGGAACCGGAGAGGCTCGTCTACCCCTACGTCCTCAACGGCATCGCCTACGACGAAGGGTCGGGCGGCCTGCTGGTGACCGGCAAATGCTGGCCGCGCCTCTACCTCGTATCCCTGCGCCGGGGATGACCCGCCATCCGCCGTCACATAGTATTGGCATATATTGCCTGATGTGGAAAGGACGGCACCCCCGCTCGATGTAGGGTGCTCTCAGTGGGCCCTTTGAAGTCCGACATGGACCGCGGGTCCTCCTCATCATCCCGGAACGAGACAGATGTCATGAGACCGGGGTTTTCCAGGTTCTTCTTCCCATCCGCCATCTTGCTCACCCCGGGCGGGCACGGGAAAGAGGGTGAGAGGTCGATAATGCCCGCGGCGGTTTTTGCGTTGTCCGCTTCTTTCCCTTACAATAAGCTGGATGCCCGCTTGAGGGGCATCTCCCCCGCGCCAGGGTGTCGTCACGCGGGGAAGGCCTTAGAAAGGAGCTGAAGGTCGCACGATGAACATCTACGTAGGCAACCTGAGCTACGGTTCGACGGAGGAATCCCTGAGGAGCCTCTTCGAGTCGTACGGTACCGTCGACACGGTGAGCATCATCATGGACCGCAACACCGGACGTTCCCGCGGTTTCGGTTTCGTGGAGATGCCCAACGATGACGAGGCCAAGGCCGCGATAGCGGAATTGGACAACCGGGAGTTCGAGGGCCGCCAGCTTAGGGTGAACGAAGCACGCCCCAAGCCGGAGCGCAGGTCTAACTACGAGAGCTGGTAGGATCAGTTCCGCAACCGAATAGGGGTTCCGGCCCCGCAGGCTCCGTGCCTTCTCCCGCTCAATCCTGAGCAAAGGATCGGAAGCGGCTTCATGCACGGGCCGCAAGCCTAAGCATATCCAGGCAGGCGCCCGCGGTTTACGTTGCTCGCGCCATCAGGAAAGGCCATGCACGTATCACGCTTCGCGGTCAGCCCTTGGGCGCCCCTCTAGGGCGCGAACCCCGCCACCACGTGCCCTCCGCTCACCCCGCCGCCGCAGTCGAAGTATATGGGGCGCTCGGCGAGGATGGGCCGGTCGGACACCACGCGGGCCGAGAGCTGGTAGCCTTCCCCGGCGTGCTCGTTGACGAATAACGTCTGCCTGGTGCCCGCCGGAAGGCGCAGGGTCCTATCCTCCAGCGGACCCTCCTCTTCCGTGAAGTAACGGATGAGCACCAGGGCCTCATCCACGCCCGGATTATAGATGCACAGCCAGGTGTGGAACGACTCCCCGGTGTACCCTTCCGCGAAAAACCATTCTCTTCCAGCTGCGGTGGCGCCCATCACGCAATCGCCGCCGTCCCAGTCGGCGCCGAAGCCGCGGTAGCGGAAGTACATGGGACGCTCGGCGAGGAAGAAGGAGGTGGAGACCAGTACCACGCTCACGTCCTTTTCCCGTCCCACCTCTCCCGGCACGAAAACGGTGAGGCGTTTGCCCGGCTGCACCACGTAGGATCTCTCTACGGGGTCGCCCTGGCCCTCCCCGAAGCGGAAGGACGCATATACGGTGATGATGCGGGGGTTGGGGTTCTGGAGGGTCAGCCATTCCTCGAAGCCCTCCCGCGTGGTGCCCTCGGCGAAATAATACAACTGCGCCAGCCGCGTGGCCCCCGGCACGCAGTGCCCGCCCTTCCACCCGTGGCCCGCGGTGCCGGCGTAATCGAAATACACCGAGCGCTCCGCCACCACGGGGAGGTCCGAGGAGAGCTTCAGGGAGGCCTGGTAACCGCTTCCCAGGATGTCGTTGGCCTTGAAGCTGCGCCGCGAGCGAGGGGGCACGGAGAAGCCGTCCTTCACCACCTCGCCCTCCTCCTGGGTCTGGAAACGGAAGGTCAGGCCGGCCTCGCAGTCGCAGGGGTTGAGGACGCATATCCACTCCTCGAATCCGCTCCCCGTGTATCCCTCCGCGAAATACCACACCGTGGAGGGCGAGGGGACCCCCGCGGCGTCATGCCCCCCCGCGCGACCGCCCCCGTAACTGAAATACATGGGCCGTTCCCCCACCAGAAACCGGTCCGACTCGAGCACCGCGGAGACCTCGCGGTCCGTTCCCACATCGGCGTTGACGAAAAGGGTGACGCGGGACTCCGGCGGCACCGGCAGCAGCCTGGTGAGGCTGGAACCGTCGGGGAAGAGATAGGTGAGGGCGGCTCGCGCCGTCCGGGGGCCGGGGTTTCCCAGACAGAGGAACTCGCGGAAGCCCTCACCGGTATACCCCTCCGCGAAGTAAAGGACATGCGAGACACGCGCCCGCCACACCTGGGCGCCCTGGAGATTGCTCGCCGCGGCCGTGAGCTCGCCCCCCTCTACCAGCAAAGCCTGCGCCGAGATGTTCCCTGCGTCCCCAAAGCCGCCGTCGCCCTCGAGATGCCAGGATGAGCCGTCGTAGCGCCACACCTCGCACCCCGACTCCTCGTTGTAGGTGCCAGCGAAGAGGTCCACGGCGCCGGCGGCCAGGGAGACGGCGGAGAGGTTCGCCCGGTCTCCGAATCCGTCCCCTCCCACCCTGGTCCAGTTGGCCCCGTCGAAGGACCACACCTGGCACCCGCTCCCCCCGGAGGAATCGTAGGTGCCCACGTACAGGCCCGCGTTGTAGACGGCCATGGAGGCCGCCCGGCGGTTATCCGGGTCCCCGAAGCCGGGCGCCGTGGGCGTGCCCGAGGGCCCGCCTCCCACCTCCTGGGTCCAGCGAGTCCCGTCGAAAGACCACACCTGACATCCCGAGGTGTAATCGTTGTTGTATGTCCCCGCGTAGAGGCTGCCGAAATAGACCGCCATGGCGGAGGCGCCCTGGTTGCCCGCATCACCGAACCCACCCTCCGCGACCCGCTTCCACTCCCTGCCGTCCCAGCTCCAGACCTGGCAGCCCCCGGCGTTGAAGGTGCCGGCGTACAGCCGCCCCGAGAAGACGGCCAGGCTCGGCACGTCGGTGTTGCCGGGATCCCCGAAGCCGGGCGCGGTGGGCGTGCCCGGGGGCCCGCCTCCCACCTCCTGGGTCCAAGACCTTCCGTCCCAAGACCAGATGCGGCATCCGGTATCCGGGTTTCTCACTCCCAGGTAAAGACGCGAGGAGAAGACGGCCATGCTCGATACGTTGTTGTTCCGGGGGTCCCCGAAGCCGGGCGCGGTGGGCGTGCCCGATGACCCACCTCCCACCTCCTGAGTCCAGGAGAGGCCGTCCCATGACCATACCTGGCAGCCCGAAGGGTTATAGGTGCCGCCATAGAGGCGGCCTCGGAAGGATGCCAGGGCGTGGATCTCCGAGTTGCCCGGCACCCCGAAGCCGGAGGCAGCCTTGCGCTCCCAGGAAGAGGAACTCGCGGAGTGGGTCCCTCCCGCATACGCCCCGGGACCTGCAGGACCCGCCATGCGCTCCCGTGAACAAGGAGGGGCGGAGAGAGAGATGCCGGGCGAGGGCGGGCACCTGAAGGAGGCGAGAAGTAGCGCTCCCATGATTACGATGGCCGCTCCGGACACACTTCCCCGGCGATACACGCCACCCCTCGGGCCTGCCTTTCCGGGATTCACCCCCCTAAGGGCACTCATGGCCATTCCGCTCCTTCTCTCCCGGACGCGATCGCGGATATCCTCCCGCAGAGGAGCCCTTTTGCGGGTGCACCCCTCCGCGCGTGCCGTTTCGCCATCTTTACGACCATCTCCCTCCTCTTCCACCGGCGGCACTCGCTCCTGGTTTAAGTATTCCAGCCCCGCTTCCCCTGCACCTTCAGATACGGGCGCGTCTCCATGAGCCTCCGCCCACGGTTTTTCCATTAGCCTTTTATGAGCCTTCTGCGAGCCTTCCTTGAGCCTTCTGCGAGCACCCGGCCTCCCCGGCGTCGAGACCGGAGAGGGAAATCCCCTGCCGCCCCCCGTGAAAGATCGGAACCGGCACGGGATACGGGCCGACAGGCGGATGGCGGGCACCCAGGGACGCAGGCAGGAACCTCAACGCGGCGGCGCGGGCGGGCAACGGGTACGTGGGGGGCGCATACGGGTTTGGGGGGATTGAAACCGAGCCGGGGCGGCGTAGCGGGTGGACAGGGAAATGGTCTCCGGTCTCCGGCAAACCGCGCCATGACCGCTTATCGGGCCGCGGAAGTTGCCCGCAAACCCCTCCCGGGGGTTACCATATAGAGCATGAGGCCGGTCCGTACCAAGCGCATCGGCCGAGGCGGCGCAGGATCTTCGTCGTGGGGGATGATGAAATGCGCAAGGAAGAGCTCACGGAGATACTGGAGAGGGTGCGGCGCGGCGAGTTGGCTGTGGAGGAGGCGGTCTCGCGCATCGCCATGGAGCCGGTTACCGACCTGGGGTTCGCGGTGCTGGACCACCACCGCGAGCTGCGCAAGGGGCTTCCCGAGGTGGTCTACTGCGAGGGAAAGCCCCTGGACACCATCCGCCCCATCGTGGAGGCCCTGCTGGAGAAGAACCAGGGAAACATCCTGCTGACGCGCGCCTCGGAGGAGGTCTACGAGGAGGTGCTGCGTTCCTGCCCCCGGGCAGAATACCACCGCCAGGCCCGCTATGTGCTCATCCGCAGGGAGGAAAGGGAGCGGGTGGGAAAGATCGTGGTGGCCACGGGCGGCACGGCGGACATCCCCGTGGCCGAGGAGGCGAGCGTGGTGGCGGAGCTCACCGGGAACCGCGTGGAGAAGCTGTACGACGTGGGCGTGGCGGGCATGCACCGCGTGCTGTCGCGCGCCGAGGTCTTCGCGGGGGCCAACGTGGCCGTGGTGGTGGCGGGCATGGAGGGTGCCCTGCCCAGCATCGTGGGGGGGATGGTGGACTACCCCGTGATCGCGGTGCCCACCTCGGTGGGGTACGGAGCCAGCATGGGGGGGCTGGCCGCCCTGCTCGGCATGCTCAACTCCTGCGCCATGGGGGTGGCGGTGGTGAACATCGACAATGGCTTCGGCGCCGGCTACCTTGCCAACCTCATCAACCAGGCCGCCGTGAGGGGAAGCCGCAGCTGACCTCCGGTAAGGCGCCGCCCGGGGCGACCCTCGCGGCGGCGACGGGGAAGGAACCCTACTGAAAAGGACGGACCGGCAGGAGCTTTCTCGCTCCCCGAAAAGCCGCTCACCCCGGGCACAACCGCTCTGAGCTCTTGCCGATTCAGGTAAGATAAAAGCGCATGATGGTCTGGTGCTCTCCAGACCTCGAAACCTCTCTGAAACCCGCGGCCAGGAAGACTGGCTTGAGCCCCATGAAGCCCGACGAGCCCGAGAGCCTTTCCGGAACGTCCACGGGATAGCCCTCCACCACTTCCGCTCCCATCTCGCGCGCGTATGCCACCGCCGCCTCGAGCAGGTGGCGCATGAGGCCTCGGCGGCGGTAATCCTTGGCCATGTAGAAACATACCACCGACCAGACTGGCCTCTCGTCCACGCGCTTCAATCTGGGTGATCTTTCCAGGGACGCGAATCTCTCGCGCGGCGCCACCGAGCACCACCCCACCGCCCTGCCGCGGTGGTAGGCGAGTATACCCGGCACCTCGCCGGAATCGACGATGGCTTTCATGGCCAGGCGGTTCCCCTCTCCTACCTGCTTTTGGAAGCGAGCGCGGCTGATCCTCCACCACATACACCAGCATCCGTTGTAAGCCCCGTGCTCGCCGAAGAGCTCCTCGAAGTCGTCCCACCGCTCGGGAGTGAGGGGGTGGTACTCGAGTTCCTCCGCGCGTAATCTCTCCCCGTCCATCTCATCACCCACCAGACGATCCACTACTCTGCCCATTCTACATCAAACCCTTGCTCGCCGTTCATGCACGGCGCTTACGCGGGAACGGCACGGGAAGGCCGTCCTGCCCTACCTCTTTCTCCCTTCCCCCAACCGCACCGTCCGTTCCCGCCACCGCGGAGGCAGTTGCACCGCCCGCCAAACCGATCGCGGCCTGACGTCATTTTCATGCCTGTGACGGCATGGCATGATATGTTGAAGTCACGTTCAAACCCGCCGGCCCCGGGGGAACGGCGTCGGAGCAGACTGGAGGGTGCCCATGTCCAGCCCGTTATGGTTCGTGAAACTAGTGAGGAAGAGCTTCCCGCAGCGTTTCATCATGGCCAGGCTCACCAGGCTGCCCCTCATCGGCAGGGGCATCGATCACCTCCTCTTCGACCGCGACGACATCGTCTACCTACCAAAGGACCGGGCCATCGCCGTGAACGAGCAGGTGGAGGCGGAGGGAGTGGTGCTCCCCTCGCGGGTCATCGAGGCCTTCATCGAAAAGGCCAACTACCTCTGGATCATGAACACCTGCATCTGCCGCGAGGCTACGGGGTGCAGGGACTATCCCGTCGAACTGGGCTGCCTGTTCATGGGCGAGGCCGCCATGGACATCAATCCCAGGCTGGGACGCCGCGTCACCCGCGAGGAGGCCCGGGAGCACGTGCGCAGGTGCCGCGAGGCGGGGCTCTTCCAGCTCATCGGGAGGAACAAGCTCGACACCATGTGGCTCAACGTCCGCCCCGGCACCAAGCTGTTGACGGTCTGCTTCTGCTGCCCCTGCTGCTGCTTATGGAAAATGCTGCCAGTACTTTCTCACCGCATCAGCGACAAGGTCCACCGCATGCCGGGGGTAAGGGTCACGGTGACCGACAGGTGCGCGGGATGCGGCAAGTGCGCCGAGGACGTGTGTATAGCCGGGGCCATCCGGCTGGCGGGCAAGCGAGCGGAGATAGGCGAGGAGTGCCGCGGCTGCGGGCACTGCGTGGAGGTATGTCCCCGGGGGGCCATCGAGCTCGCCATCGAGGATCCCGCATTCATGGAGAGCCTCGTGGCCCGCATCTCCTCCCTGGTGGACGTGACCTGAGGGGTGCCATGGACTGGATAGATGTGACCGCCGCCATCTACAGCGGCATGCCGCACTGGCCCGGAGACGAGGAGGTGGCGATCGAGAGGACGCAGGACCTGGAGCGAGGCGACCCATACAATCTCTCCCGCGCTTCCCTGGGACTGCACGCCGGTACCCACGTGGATGCCCCTCTGCACTTCCTGCCCCGCGGGGCGGGGGTGGACGATATCGCCCTGCGGAACCTGGTGGGGCCCGCGCGCGTGCTGGAGATAATGGGTACCCGTGCCATCGGCCGCGCGGAGCTGGAAGCCCACCGCATCGAGGAGAGCGAGCGTATCCTGCTCAAGACCGACAACTCCACGCGAGCCTGGGAACGGGAGCCGTTCCGGGAGGATTATGCCTCCCTCACCCTGGAGGCCGCCCTTTTCCTGGCCGAGAGGAGGACGCTTCTGGCGGGTATCGATTATCTTTCCATAGCCCCGCCGGGCAAGGAGGCGGCGGAGGTGCACCGTGTGCTCCTGGGCGCGGGGGTGGTGATATTGGAAGGGCTGGTACTCTCGGGGGTGGCGCCAGGCGTTTACGAGCTGGTCTGCCTGCCGCTCAGGGTCGCCAGGGGGGACGGCGCGCCGGCGCGCGCGATACTCAGGTCCCTGCATTCATAGAGGGCGAGAAGGAGCCTGGGTCTCTTCCCCCTGCCGTCATCTTGTCTCCCGGTCCTCGCATCTTCGGAATCTTTCCTGGAGTTGTCGATCACGTGATTACCCGCCTTACCGCCGCTCGGGGCTTTCCCTCCCGGACCCGCTTGCGGCCTCCGTTCGCGGGCGCTCCGACCCGGCATGTCCGCCCGTGCCGCGCACCGGGATCGGCCTCCTGATCGGCGACTCGAGCCGGCGCGCCGCCCCGTCGCCTCCCCATCCTCTCTCTTGATCCCGTGCCACACGGCTTATTCATTCTTCTCTCCCCGAAGCAGATATCCTCCGATGTGTGCCGCGCCCGCTTCTCCCATCCGGCGCGCACTTCCTCCCCCGCGGGGGAATAATAGTCGCGTCGACGCCGGAGAGCGCGGGACCTCCGCGCATGTGCGGACCGGGGAGGTAGCGTCATGGATCTCGAGGGAAAGCGGGTCGCGGTGATCATCGGCAGGGGCTTCCAGGACCAGGAAGCCACGGTCCCCATCGCCTTCCTACGGGATGAGGGCGCCGAGGTGACAACGGTTGGGCCGGAGACCGGGGAGGTCAAGGGCATCCACGGCACGGTCATCGAGGTGGTAAAAACCTTCCGCGAACTGGACCCTGCCGCTTTCGACGCCATGGTGGTGCCCGGGGGGAGGGCTCCCGCCTACCTGCGAAAATTCGAGGAGGCGCGGGAGTTCGTGGCCGCCTTCGCGGCCACCGGGAAACCCCTGGCAGCCATCTGCCACGGAGGGCAGCTCCTTGCCTCAGCCGGGTTGGTGAAAGGCCTTACCATGACCGGGTACCCCAAGATCAAGGAGGAGATGGAGGAGGCCGGAGCCGTCTTCGTGGACCGCGAGGTGGTCATCGACCACAACATCATAACCTCCCGGGTGCCGGACGACCTGCCAGCCTTCAACGCCGCCTTGAAAGAGGCGCTGCTGAGATAGGCCCTTGCCGCGGGTCGGCCCGGAACCCTGGAGACAGGGGCCTCTCCGGTCAGACCAGGCCGGAAAGGACCTCACGCGCCCGCGACAGCGCGTCCTCCTCCCAAGTTTCCAGCGTCCTTCCCTCCATGACCGCGATGAAAGCCCGCAGCTCCTCCCGGATCCCTCGCTCTCTCTCCGCGCGTATGGCATCGTCCAGGGGGCGCGTGGCCTGGAGCTTCATGTTGCCCTCCAGCCACCCCTCGGGGAAGTACCAGTCCTTGAACCAGCGCAGCCCGGCATTCCATAGATAACGCCCCAGGGGTGTGGCCGGGGGAGGAAATCCCCGCTTGAGGCCCCTCTCCGTCTCCCGGAAAAGGGGGTGCTCCTCGGCTCCGTAGATGGCCATCATGGACCCTCCGGGCGGGATCAGCTCTCCCAGGACGGAGAAGAGCGCGGCGGTCAGGCCCTCCCCCTCCAAGTCGGCGTGCGCGCCCCCCGAAAAAGCCACATCCGGCCGGTATCGGAATTCCAGCCAGGGCCTTATATAATCGCCCCTGCCGGCGAAAAAGAGCCCCTCCACCACGGGATTTGACGAAATCCCGCCGTCCCTCAACAGGAAGAGGTGGAAATAGGTCTCCCTGCCCGTCCTCCCGGGCTTGAGGTCTCGGGGCAACAGCGAGTACCCGCCGAGGCGCCTCCCCTCCAGGGCTCGCATCAGGACCTCCGCGGGGCTTTCCATCACCTTTACATACCTCCTGCCAAAACACGCAAACGTCTCCGGTCCATATTGTTCCCCGCAAGGCCGTGCTGTCACCTCCCCTTACCCGCAACCCGGAACGGGTGAGTGCGGGGCGCAGGGAAAAGGGGTTATTCGCCCGGCACGGAGGGGAAAGATAACAGCGCAAGAGCAAGAGAAGGTAAGGGAAAGGAGGTTCGGAAAGATGCGTGAGATGACGGAGAAGTTCCTAAACGAAGCCTTCGCCGGGGAGAGCATGGCGCACATGAAGTACCAGCACTTCGCGGACAAGGCGGAGGCGGAGGGGCTCACGGAGATGGCCAGGATGTTCCGCGCCATCGCCTACGCCGAGCGCGTGCACGCCGGCAACCACCTGGAGGTGCTGGGAGGCCTGAAGTCCACCTCAGACAACATACAAGCATGCATCAACGGCGAGACCTTCGAGATCAACGAGATGTACCCCGCCTATAACGCCGTGGCCAAGTTGCAGGACGAGGACGGCGCAGTGCGCAGCACCTACTATGCCCTGGAGGCGGAGAAGATCCACGCCGACTGGTACAAAGCGGCCAAGGAGGCGGTGGACAAAGGCGAGGACGTGAAGGTGGGGACCATCCAGATCTGCAGCGTGTGCGGGCACACCCGCGAGGGAAACGCCCCGGACAAGTGCCCCATATGCGGGGCCTCGAAGGACAAGTTCGTGCAGTTCTGATCGGCTGAACGAAGACGGCGGGCGTCCGCCGCGAAGGAACGATAAAGGAGGTATGGACATGGCGGAGAGGATGGAGATCTACAAGTGCGAGATATGCGGCAACATCGTGGAGGTCCTCCACGGAGGCAAGGGCACCCTGGTCTGCTGCGGCGAGGAGATGGTGCTGCAGGTGGAAAACACCGTTGACGCCGCGGTGGAAAAGCACGTCCCGGTGGTCGAGGTGCTAGAGGACGGGGTGCTGGTGAAGGTGGGCGAGGTCGCCCATCCCATGCAGGACGACCACTACATCGAATGGGTGCAGATAATCGTGGGGGACAGGTGCTCTCGCATCTTCCTGAAGCCGGGAATGGCGCCGGAGGGGAAATTCACGCCTCCCAAGGAGGGGATCACCGCCCGCGAGTACTGCAACCTCCACGGGCTGTGGAAGTCGAGCTAGGGGCCGAGATCGCCCTGCCCGGGAAGTGGCGGACATGCGGGCGAGGAGGATAGGCAGAAAAGGGCGCCCGCGCGGGCGCCCTTTGCCGTGCCGCAAAGCTCAGAACGCGTTCTCCGGTTTCCATACCTTCCAAACCTTGCCGGCCAGATCCGGCCCGGGCTTGAGGGTGGGCTTGCCGGGCTGCCAGCCCGAGGGCATGACCTCGCCGGTCTTCGCGGTGTGCTGGTAGGCCTTGACCTGCCTGATCAGCTCGCTCACGTTGCGCCCCACCGGAGGGGTCATCACCTCCATGGCCTGGATTATCCCGTCCGGGTCGATGAGGAAGCGGCCCCGGATGTTCACGCCCGCGTCCTCGTCATACACGCCGTAGGCCCGCCCGATGCGCCCGCCGGCGTCGCTGAGCATGGGGAAGGGCACGCCTCCTTTCACCATCTTGGAGAGTTCCTCCTCCTGCCATATCTTGTGGGTGAACCTGCTGTCCACGCTCATGGAGAGGACCTCCACGCCCAGCTTCTTCAGCTCGTTGTACTTGACGGCGACCGCCGACAGCTCGGTCGGTCATACGAAGGTGAAGTCTCCGGGGTAGAAACAGAGCAACACCCACTTGCCCTTGTAATCCGACAGCTTCACGTTCCTGAAGCCGCCCTTAACGAATGCGCTGGCCTCGAAATCGGGCGCGGGCTTTCCGACTTGAGCGATCACATCTCCACCTCCCTGTGGCACCGCCGATCCGCTCTCCTTTGCCGCGGCAGCCCCAGGCTGTGAGATTATGCCCTTGGCCGGTTCCACGCATCTGTCTTTCGGTTCCGCCTTCGCCGCTGCCATAACATCACCTCCTCGCCGCTCGCGGGGGTCACGCCCTCCCGTCTTGCGTGTTCACGCCATGTAGCGCCCTTGGCGGAGAAGACACCGGAAGAGCCGCTGCCCTAGCCCTTGAGCTCCTCGACCTCTTCCTTCCCTTCCTCCAGCTCCTTGACCTGCTCCTCGTCCTCCATGAGCAGGAGGGCCTGGAACTCGCCCATGTGGGTCTTCTCTTCCCGGGCGATGTCCAGGAGCACGTCCTTGATGAGCTTGTTGTCGGTCATGGCCGCGAGCTGCTCGTAGAGGTTGACCGCGTCCAGCTCGGCGATCATGCCAACGCGGCATATCTCCCGGTCCAGCTCCTTCCGGCTCATCCTGGACAGGTCCTTGGGGATCTCGGAAAGCATCTCTCACCTCCTGATGGGTTCGCGCGCCCCTCCCGTGTCGCGTCGGGGCGCCCCTGCTCCTCCCTTGCGCGGCAGGGGGCAATCCCCATGCCTTGTGATAATTGTTCCCACCCCGTCGGGGACTTTAACGGGTTGGTGCAAAGATTTATATACTTATGCCCATTTCCTCTCATATATCTCATACAGGCCTTTCCTCCCATAAGGGCCTTCACCTCCGCCCTGTACCATCGGGGTGCCTGAAATTGGGCCGCGAGGGTCCTTCCGGCATGCCTGCCGCGGTCTGCCGGGTGACCGCCATCACCCCCGCGCCTACGGGGATGGAGCCGGGTAGCGGAGAGAGCCGTCACCCTTGGCTGTCTCCATCGATCCGGGCCCGGGCGGCACGGGGAAGACCGATATGAGCGCTTGCGATACTTTCTTATTTATAGTATTAAGGTACTAGAATATTATATATAAAGGAGCGGAGGACGCGGTGCGCGGGGTCCTGAACATCTCCGAGGCCTTTTCCCTCGCCCTCCACGCAGCCGTCCTGGTCGCCGCATCGGACGGCAAAAGGGAGACGGCGAGGGATATGGCCACGGCTCTGGGCGCCTCTGAAAACCATCTCTCCAAGGTGCTGCAGCGCATGGTCAGGGCCGGGATACTGGTCTCGACGAGGGGGCCGGGAGGGGGCTTCTCCTTAGGCAGGCCGGCCCGGGAGATCACCCTCATGCAGATATACGAATGCGTGGAGGGCCCCTTCCGCCCCGTGAGGTGCCTCGCCCCCTTGCCCGTCTGCGGAGGCGGAAGGTGTGTCTTCGGAGGCCTCCTGGAGAGGACCAGCGGCGAGTTCGGAAGATACCTTGAGGTCATGACCCTGGAGGACATCGGCGGGAGACCGAAAAGAGGCGTCAGCAATGAAAATGAAAAGAAAGATCGTGGAGATCGACGAGGAAAAGTGTGATGGTTGCGGTCTCTGCGCCGAGGCGTGCGCGGAGGGCGCCATCAGCATCATCGACGGCAAGGCAAGGCTGGTGAGCGAGAGCTACTGCGACGGCCTCGGGGCTTGCATCGGGGAGTGCCCGCGCGACGCCATCACCATCGTGGAGCGCGAGGCGGACCACTTCGACGAGGAAGCGGTGGCCCGACACCTGGCGGGCGGTCCGGAAAAGGAGGGGGGTAGCGGCGTCAAGGCGCAGAGCGATGAAGCGGGCCACCTCCCCTGCGGGTGCCCCGGATCCATGACCAGAGAACTGGAGGTCGAGGAATCGGCACTGCCCGCGGGGGACGAGATCCCAGCCGTCTCCCGCCTGCGCAACTGGCCGGTGCAGCTGAGGCTGGTCCCCGTCAACGCCCCTTATCTCAACGGCGCCGACCTCCTGCTGGCGGCGGACTGCACCGGGTTCGCGTGCCCGGATCTTCACCGTTCCTTCCTGGCGGGGAAGGTGCTCCTGGTGGGATGCCCGAAACTGGACGACGCCGCCTTCTACCGCGAGAAGCTCGCCACCATCCTGCGAGAGAACGAGATCCGCAGCCTTACCGTGCTCATCATGGAGGTGCCCTGCTGCTCCGGCCTCGCGCACCTCGCGCGGCAGGCGGTTGCGGACTCCCGGCGGGACATACCCCTACGCACCGTGACCCTGAGTATCCGGGGTGAGATATTGGTGGGATCTTAGTCCCGGCCGGGGAAGCAGATCATCCGGAAGGGTGTGACTGGAGAATTTTGACAAAGAGCGGCGTAGGGGGAGAAGCCGGCCGGGGAAGCAGATCATCCGGAAGGGTGTGACGGCTTCCGAAAGGAAGATCGCGGCGGAGACTGAGCCGGCGGCGCCTCGAAGATACCGCGAGGCCCATGCGGGTATAATTACCCTATGGATGAAGGAAAGAAAAAGAAGTTCTGGCTGTACGCGGTCTACGGGGCCATCGCGCTGGCCATCATCCTCAGCATACAGTACGCCAATCCCTTCCATCCCCGGGAGATCGACTACAGCGAGTTCCTCTCCCGCCTCAATGCGGGAGAGGTGACCAGGGTGGTGATCACCGACACCCGCATCGAGGGCAAGTACCGCACCGAGGAGGGCGAGCGTGATTTCACCGCGGGGCGCATACCCGACGCCGACATCCAGGACCTCATAAAGACCATGGAGGACAAGGGGGTCTCCTTTTCCGGCAGGATCGAGAACACCTTCTGGCGCGACTTCCTCTTCACCTGGATCCTTCCCATAGGCCTCATCGCCTTCATCTGGTTCTTCGTCTTCCGCCGCCTCTCGCGGCGCATCGGGGGCGCCAGCCCCATATCCTTCGGGCAGTCCAAGGTTAAGCTCTACGACAGCAGTGTGGACCGGGTCACCTTCGACGACGTGGCGGGCCTGGACGAGGCCAAACAGGAGCTGCGCGAGATCATCGATTTCCTGCGCAACCCCCAGAAATACCGCAGAATCGGGGCGAGGATCCCCAAGGGCGTGCTCCTGGTGGGACCTCCGGGCACCGGCAAGACCCTCATGGCGCGCGCCGTGGCGGGAGAGGCCGGCGTGCCCTTCTTCTCCATCAGCGGCTCGCAGTTCATGGAGATGTTCGTGGGGGTGGGGGCGGCGCGGGTGCGCGACCTCTTCGAGCAGGCCAAGGCCAAGGCGCCCTGTATCGTGTTCATCGACGAGATCGAGACCATCGGCAAGGTGCGCGGCGGCATCATCGCCAGCGGAGGCACCGAGGAGCGGGAGCAGACCCTGAACCAGCTCCTCTCGGAGATGGACGGCTTCGACCCCCAGACGGGAGTGATCATCCTCGCCGCCACCAACCGCCCCGAGGTGCTGGACAGCGCCATCCTAAGGCCGGGGCGTTTCGACCGCCAAATAATGATCGACCGCCCGGATATCAGGGGGCGGGAGGAGATCCTCAAGGTACACGTGCGCAAGGTGAAGCTCGCCGACGACGTGGACCTGCACAGGATCGCGGCCCGCACCCCCGGCTTCGCGGGCGCGGAGCTGGCCAACGTGGTCAACGAGGCCGCCCTGCTGGCGGCGCGCAAGAACAAGGAACAGGTGGAGGAGGAGGATTTTGAGCAGGCCATCGACCGCGTGGTGGGGGGCCTGGAGCTCAAGAGCAGGGTGATGAGCGAGAGGGAGAGGAGGGTGGTGGCCTTCCACGAGGTGGGCCATGCGCTGGCGGCCTCTCTACTGGAGCACGCCGATCCCGTGCACCGCATCACCGTCATCCCCCGCGGTATCGGCGCCCTGGGGATGACCATGCAGCTCCCCGAGGAGGACCGCTACATCATGACCAAGCCCGAGCTCGAGGACCGCCTCGCGGTGCTCCTGGGGGGCAGGATCGCCGAGGAGATCATCTTCGGCGAGATCTCCACCGGGGCCCAGAACGACCTGGAAAAAGCCACCATCCTGGCCCGCAAGATGGTGGAGGACTACGGCATGAGCGAGAGGATAGGTCCGGTGACCCTGGGGCTGGAGCGGGGCGCCCGTCTGCTCATGGGGGAGTTCTCCTACGGCAAGGAGGCCAATTACAGCGAGGCCACCGCCGAGCTCATCGACCAGGAGGTCAAGGGGATTATCATGCGCAACTACGGGCGCGTGAAGGCCCTTCTGGAGGAAAGACGGGCGCTGCTGGAGGAGATCGCGGAGGTGCTCCTGGACAAGGAGACCCTGGAGGGGGACGAGTTCCGCGCCCTCCTCGAGGGAAGCGAAGAGGAGCGCAGAGCGGCCATCACCTGACCGCGCCGGTATGAGACAGAGGCC
Source organism: Actinomycetota bacterium (assembly GCA_014360645.1). Taxonomy (NCBI): domain Bacteria; kingdom Bacillati; phylum Actinomycetota; species Actinomycetota bacterium. The sequence goes on from JACIXD010000018.1 coordinate 37,189, forward strand.
GCGCCGGCCGGGTGCCGACCGCAGGGAGGCGCGAGATGGAGCGCGTGAGGGATGTGATCATCATCGGGGCGGGTCCGGCGGGACTCTCGGCCGGGGTGTACTGCGCCCGCAAGATGCTGGACACCCTGGTGGTATCGCAGAACGTGGGAGGCCAGGCCACCTGGTCCTGGGAGGTCGAGAACTACCTCGGTTACCAGCTCATCAGCGGAGTGGAGCTCGCGGAGCGTTTCCGCGAGCACCTGGAGAACTTCCCCGTGGAGCTGCGCGAGGGGCGCACGGTCACCTCCCTCGCGGTCGCGCCTCCAGGCGAGGGGTTCGCGGTGACCACGGACCGGGACGGCGAGGCCAAGGGGCGGGCGGTGATCGTGGCCTCGGGCAAGGTGCCGCGCATGCTGGGGGTGCCGGGAGAAAAGGAATACCGCGGACGCGGCGTCGCCTACTGTTCCACCTGCGACGCGCCCCTGTTCCGGAACCGCAGGGTGGCGGTGGTGGGGGGCGGGAACTCCGCCCTCGATGCCGCACTGCAGCTGTCCGGCATCGCCGAGCGCGTCTTCGTAATCACCAACGAGCCCGCCCTGGGCGGTGACGAGATCCGGCGCCGTCAGGTGCTCGCCTCTCCCGTGGTGGAGGTCCTATATTCCACGCAGGTCAGCTCGATCACCGGCGAGAGGTTCGTGAAAGGCCTGACCTATCGCGGGGAGGGGGAAGAGGGGACCCTGGAGGTAGAAGGGGTTTTCATTGAGATCGGGAGCGTGCCCAGCACCTCCTTCCTGCCCCCGGAGGTCGCCCTCAACGAGCTGGACGAGGTGGTGGTGGACTCCAACAACCGCACCAGCGTCCCCGGCCTCTTCGCCGCCGGGGACGTCACCGACGTCATCGAGAAGCAGATCATCATCGCTGCCGGGGAAGGGGCCAAGGCGGCGCTGTCCGCCTACGCCTGGCTGGTGGAAAGTGGCCTCGTCAGGGACCGGTGATAATCACGAAGGTGTGGGCGATCTTGTCGTGCCACGCCTGCTTGCGGTCGTCGAAACCCGCCCATATGTATCCCAGGGCGCACACCAGCCCCGAGAGGAACTTTCCCACGATCTCCCGGAGCGCGGCGGTACCGTAGGAGACCGGACCCATGTCCTCTCCCACCACCTTGAGTTTGAGGAGCATCTTGCCCAGCGTTGCGCCGTAGCGGCCCGTCATCACGGTGTAGTAAGCCCAGCCCACCCCGATACGGATCAGGTTGAAGAGGATCACCAGCCCCACGCTTACCCCTTCTCTCCAGTCCCAGGAGCCCCAGAAATTAAACCTGTCGCTCAGGGCAGAGAAGATGAGGTTGAGGGGCAAGAAGGCCGCGGAGACGATGATGCCGTCGATGAAGGCGGCCACGAAGCGGATCCAGAAACCGGCATAGCGCGGATAGCCGGGCTGCGGGTACTGATGACCGGGCGGGTATGCCTGACCTCCCGGAGGCGGTGGATAAGCCTGTCCGCCCGGCGGAGGCGGGTATGCCTGACCTCCCGGAGGCGGGTATGCCTGACCTCCCGGCGGAGGTGTTCCGAAGGAGTAGGCGCAGCCGGAACAGAAGGCTGCGTCATCGGGATTCTCCGCCCCGCAGCTCGGACACCTTTTCATGCTCTCGCCCTTTCTCTCCATGGATCGACCCGACCGAGACCCTGATACATTTTATCCCATGCTCGCTATTCCATGCTCGCCCCGGTGATGAAGACGGGTTCGTTTGCGGCTTGCATGCAAAGATCAGGCGGCGTTGATCCTGCTGCACCCGGACCAGAGGTCCCGACCGCGTTTTTCTTAGGCCAACAAGCCACCTCCGTGTCGGTTCTCCCCCCTGAAGCCCGAGATCCGGGCTGTGTTAATATATAAGAGGTGAACATGGCGATCCCGCGCCGGAGCCGGGAGTGCGGGCAAAACCCGCGCAGGGGAAGGCTCGGGCCGCACGGTTCGTGAACGGCACCTACACTGCTCGTGGCTCTTTCGTCCTGGGAGGGGTCCCATTATAAGGGGAGGGGGAGCATGGGAGAGCGGATCGTAGTCGGCGCGGGACTGGCAGGCCTGTGCGCGGCCATCAACATCCGGCGCGATGGTCACGAGGTCAGGGTGCTCGAGAGGCGCGACGGCATCGGCGGCCCGGCGCGCGACATGTCCACCGGGGAACTCACCTACGTCATGGCTGACGGCACTCCCATGGAGGTGGACAAGCTCTCGCGTTACATCGGTATCGATATCGGCCCAGCCTGCGAGCCCCTCCACTCCACGCGCATCTACAGCTTCGGGAAGCGTTTCGACCTGGCCTTCCCCGAGAACGTCCCGGCGGTGCTGGTCGAGAGGGGTTCGCGCAAGGACTCCCTGGACATGCACCTCTACCGCATCGCGGTGGATGAGGGGGTGGTCTTCGAGTTCAACCACCCCTTAAAGACGCGCCGGGACTTCGACGCCCTACCCCCCGGGACCATCATCGCCGGCGGGCTCTTCGAGGACGCCTACGCGGCGCTGGGCATCCCCTACGTGCGCGTGGAGGGGCTCTTCGGGCAGGGCATGGTCGCCGAAGACTACACCGGGCCGAGCGTCATCCTCTACATGGACCGCTATACGTGGGATTACGCCTTCTTCTCCACCATCCACGGCGTGGCCGGAGCCCTGCTCTTCCAGCGCAAGAAGCCCCTCTCCGCCGAGGCCAAGGAATGGTTCCCCGCCCGCCTCGCAAGGGACGAGGGAATCGAGTTCCCGGAGTGGCACGAGCTGGATGTGGGAGTCCTGCCCATGGGGTCCATCAACAACCCGCGCCTCTTCCACGACAGGTTCATCCTGGCCGGGACCCTGGCCGGGGCGCAGGACCCCGTCCTCCTCTTCGGGGTACACGGGGCCCTGGTCACCGGCAGGATCGCGGCCATGGCCCTGAGCCGGCCCGAGGAGGCGCGGCGGGAGTTCCGCAAGATCAACCTGCTGTGGAAGTTGAGCTACCTGAACCGGCTCGCCATCGAGCGCACCCATCCCTACGGGATCATGATCGCCAACCGGGCGGCCCTTCCTCTCTATCCGCTATATTCCCGGTTCCTGCTGCGCTACGCCTTCCTCTTCGTGCCGGGCTGGCTGAGGGTGTGAGTGAGGACCTGGGTGGGGATACGCTACCGGTGTCCCATGTCCGGGTCCGACCCCGCTGGCCCGGTTCCTGCTGCGCTACGCCTTCCTCTTCGTGCCGGGCTGGCTGAGGGTGTGAGTGAGGACCTGGGTGGGGATACGCTACCGGTGTCCCATGTCCGGGTCCGACCCCATTGGCGTTGCTCCGGTGTCCCATGTCCGGGTCCGACCCCATTGACGTTGGTTGTAGTAGACTGGAACCGAAATGTGGGGGCTGCGGAGGCGGGCCGGAGAAGGCGTGAGGTGGGATTATGCGTGGGGTCGAAGTGGGCTGGAGGGCAGGAGAGGATTTACGATGTCCCATGTCCGGGGCTGACCCCATTGTGAGGTGGAGGCGCCGCCGGTCTGGATGGCGGTCAAATGTCCCATGTCCGGGGCTGACCCCATTGGTGTTGATTTTGGTGGCGTGCTTTCTCGCAGGCTGCGGGGCGATAAGGGTGGGCGTGGATCCGGGCGGAAACCGAGAGGCGGAGAGTGCGGCAGACGAGCAGGCGATCCCGTCACCGCCGTCGGAGCCGGATCATGCCACAGGCCGGGTGACAGGGCTGCGCCAGCTCACGACCCTCCATGTGGAAGCGGGCCCCAAATCGGTGGAGCTCATGCCGGGCGGAGAGCGCATCTTCGTAAACGACCTCTACGCCCACAAGGTCTTCATCTTCGACGCCGACACTTACGAGGTCCTGAAGCGGGTCCCCCTTCCGGACGAGCCGGTGGAGGCGGGCTTCTCCCCCGACGGTCGCTACGCCTGGGTGTCCCTGTACAATTCCTCGAAGGTGGTGCTGGTGGACACAGAGGCGGGGACGATGGTGGGCGAGGTGGCCACCGGCAGCATCCCCAAGGAGATCGCGGTGAGCCCGGACGGGAGGTGGGTCTACGTCGCCAACTGGGAGTCGAACAACGTCACGGTGATCGACGCCGTGGCGCGGGCCCGGGTCAAGGAAATCCCCATGTACGGGACCCCGCGCGGCATGGTCTTCTCCCCCGACGGCAGCAAGGCCTACGTCTGCGTCATGGGCGGGAACACCCTGGCGGAGGTGGACGTGTCGGCGGGACATGCGGTGGCGCGGCAGATACCCTGCGGGGAGAACCCCCGCCACGCCGTGCTATCGCCCGATGGCGACACCATCTACGTCAGTAACAATCTCCCCGGCACCATAACCTACGTGGATCGTGCGGCCGGCGCTCCCTACGCCACGGTGAAGGTGGGAAACAAGGCCCGCACCATCGTCATCACCCCCGACGGCGGTTACCTCTTCGTGTGCAACTACGACGACAACACCGTGGGGTGCGTGGATATCGCGGCGCGCAAACAGCTCTTCACCGTCCCCGCCTCTAAGCCCATCGGCATGACCGTGGACACCCGGGGCGAGAGGCTCTTCGTCTCCAACTACGCGCCGCCACAGGTGACGGTATACGAGATCGCGCGCTAAAGGACTCGGTCGCTCCATGCGTGGTGCCGGACGTTGATCCGCGCACGGCGGCGAGGGATTCCCGGGTTAAAGCGCCGCGGCCGGTCCCGATAAGATTATCGGCGATGGAAGTCAGCCAGGCATGAGAAGAGGGATGGAGGTGAAGAGGTTTCTGGCGGCCTCCTTGCTCGCCCCGTTGATCGTCTCGCTGATGGCGGCCGCCGCGGGGTGCGGCGGCTTGGGGAGAGAGAAAAAGGAGGGACCGACGGGGTGCCGAAAGAGGCGGCGAACGGAGGTTCCGAAAAGGGTAAGGGCGAGGAAGGGCTCTCGGCGGTGGGGACCTACGAGTCGGCCGAGGGCAAGATGATCAAACATGCCTCGGACGGGAGTTTCCAGACCGAAGCCTGGGGCAACAAGAAGGGCACTTACGTCTTCACCGACGACCAGATGGCAAATGGGTGGACCTCACCTTCGACGACGGCTCCAAGGTCAGGCTGAGCGTGATGATGGCCATGGACGAGGTGGCGGCGATCTTGGACGGGGAATCGGGCACTCGGTACAACTAGACTGGGAAACTTTGCAAGTCCTCGACCAAGCCCAAGCGATCTTGTACGGTAAGTCGGGCACTCGGTACACCAGGCAATAGGAAACGACTCGCTTCAGGGGATCACCCCGGGAGACCCGGACGCAGGTGAGCGATCCCCGCCCCCCTAACGCCGGTTCGCCCGGCTCCCATGGTACGGTGAGGCGCGACCAGGTTGGCGCCGGTGCCCCTTTGCCAGGAGAGCAGGCCCTTTGCTGCAAGAGCGCCGGGCTCTTCAGGCTCGCATGCCGGCGATCCCCTCATCCGCAACCATACAGAGCATGCGTCAGGCATCGTTCAGTCTTGCATAGCGAGCATCAGGCAGGAGGTGAGGTCGGGAAAGACCCCCTTCACCCTGGAACGCCGGCGCACCTCCCGAAAGAGTCTATCCGCAGGGCCCCGGAGCGGATACGGCGCCAGTGCTTGCGTGGAAAGGAGTATTAGGCGAGGGCCTACTCCAGGTAGTCGCGGAGCTTGGCGGAGCGGGTGGGATGGCGCAGCTTGGCCAGGGTCTTGGACTCGATCTGGCGTATCCTCTCCCGGGTTACCCCGAACTCCCGGCCCACCTCCTCCAGGGTGCGCGGGTGGCCGTCGGTGAGGCCGAAGCGCAGGCGGATGACCTCCTTCTCCCTCTCGTTGAGGGAGTTGAGCACGTCCTCCAGCTGCTCCTGTAGGAGGATGAAGGAGGCGGCGTCGATGGGCACCACGGCGTCCGCGTCCTCGATGAAGTCCCCCAGGTGGGAGTCCTCCTCCTCGCCGATGGGGGTCTCCAAGGACACCGGCTCCTGGGACACCTTGATGATCTCCCGCACCTTCTCCGGGGTGAGCTCCATCTGCTCGGCGATCTCCTCCGGGGTGGGCTCCCGTCCCAGCTCCTGCAGGAGCTGCCGCTGCACGCGGATGAGCTTGTTGATGGTCTCCACCATGTGCACGGGGATGCGGATGGTGCGAGCTTGGTCGGCGATGGCGCGGGTGATGGCCTGCCTGATCCACCAGGTGGCGTAGGTGGAGAACTTGTAGCCCTTGCGGAAGTCGAACTTCTCCACCGCGCGGATAAGGCCCAGGTTCCCCTCCTGGATGAGGTCGAGGAAGAGCATGCCCCTGCCCACGTAGCGCTTGGCGATGGACACCACCAGGCGCAGGTTTGCCTCCACCAGCTTGCGCTTGGCCTCCTGGCCGACGCGCTCCTGGCGGCGCAGGGCCCTGAGCTCCTCGCGGGAGAGCTTGTCCCCCTTCTCGCGGAGGATGGCCGAAGCCTTCTCCCCGGCCTCGATCTTCTTGGCCAGGTCCACTTCCTCGGCGGCGGTGAGCAAGGGGACCTTTCCGATCTCCTTGAGATACATGCGCACGGGATCGTTGGTGGGCGTCTTCCCCGCCAGCTCCAGGTCCCGTTCCAGAAAGTCGTCCTTCTTGCCGCTTACCTCCTCTTCCTCCTCCTCCAGGTCGCGCAGGCTCTCCGCGGAGGGTCCGTCCACCACCTCCACGTTCATCTCCTCGAGCAGGGAATAGAGGTGGTCGATCTGCTCGGCGTTGAGGTGCAGGGACTGCAGGGATTCGTTGATCTCATCCTGGGTGAGTATGCCCCTGCCCTGCCCCTTGGAGAGCAGTTCCTTTATCTCGTCATAGTCGAGGTCTTTCCATTCGTCCACTTGAAACCACCTGAGAGAGGATTTCCAGATTGTTAATCGAGCGATATCCGCCTTCCCTTTAGCGCCTCAGCTCACGTTTCAGGCGCTCAAGAGAATAGATCTCCTCGCTTAGCGCCTGTTCCCGGTGATGGTCTCGGCGAGGAGCGTTGGATATCTCCTGCAGCTCCTTCTTCAGCCTGTTTATTTGACGCTCGTAATAGAACTCCTTCAGCGAGGCCAGGATATCCTCATATACGGCCGCCGCCTCGTCGCGGCCCATATTATCTACATTCCCACTCGCGTCGAAAATTAACCTCGTGGCCGCGTTCCTCGCCTGCTCGGACTCGATCCGCTCCACCACCTCCGAGGCCAGGCGCTCCCGCGAGAGGCCTTCTCCCCCCTCCGCGCCGTAACCGTCCAGGAGGGCAGGGAGAATTATAAGGCAAGCCCGGTCCTCGAACAAGCCGGCGTCTAGGTCGTTTCTCGCCTCCGCCAGCAGAAATGGCTGATGCAGCAGGAGCCGCAGCATCTCCCTTTCCGCCCGCGCCTGAGGGGGCATGGCTATGAGCTCCTCGGAGGCGGCGCGCCTGCCTGGCACCCCCCCGCGCGCCGCGCGGTAGAGGTCATAGACCGCCTGGTAACCGGAGCCCGCCCAGTCAGCTATGGCCCGGATGTGGGAGTCATCGCCCAGCTCGCGCCCCAGTCCGGCCAGCAGATGCACCGCCCGCCGCACCCCGCGCAACCGGGAATTGGTGTCCGCCGGATCGTGCTCCTCCAGCACCTTGCGGAGGCAGAAATCCACCATGGGCTCGCTCATCTCCACCCGCCTCAGGAACTCCTCGCGTCCGTGCCTGGCAACGAAATCCGCGGGGTCCATGCCCTCCTCCAGAGTGGCCACGCGGATGTCGAGGTCGAACTCCCTGTAGAGGCCAAGGCCCCTCTCGCTGGCGCTGACCCCCGCCGCATCCGCGTCGAAGGCGAGCACCACCCGGTCGGTGAGGCGCGCGAGCAACCTGAGGTGCTCGTCGCCCAGGGCGGTGCCCAAGGTGGCCGCCGCGTTGCGGATGCCGGCCTGCCACAGCCCGATGACGTCGGTGTATCCCTCCACCAGGAGCGCGAATCCCTCGCGCACGATCTCACGCCGCGCCAGGTCCAGGGCATAGAGATGGCGGCTCTTGGTGAAGACGGGGGTCTCGGGGGAGTTCAAGTACTTGGGTTGGCCTTCGCCCAATATCCTCCCCCCGAAGGCGATGACGCGTTCCTGGAGGTCGCGGATGGGGAAGATGATGCGGCCCCGGAAACGGTCATGGATACCTTTTTCACCCCGCAGACCGAGGCCCGAGGCCATGAAATCCTGCGCGGAGAAACCCTTGCGGGTAGCCTGGCGGTAAAGGAGGTCCCAGCGATTGGGGGCGAACCCGAGCTGGAAGGCCTTCACCGCCTCCTCCTCTATGCCCCGGGAGGCCAGGTACTCCCGCGCCACCTTTCCCGCCTCGCGGGAGAGCAGTATCTGGTGGTAAGTCTCCGCCGCCCACTGGTTGATGCGGTACAGCCGTCCCCTGCGGTCCTCCTCGCCGCCCTCCTTTCCGCTCGCGCCCTGGTAGTGGAGGGTGAACCCGATACGCCTGGCCAGCCTCTCCGCCGCCTCGCGAAAATCGAGCCCCTCCTTTTTCTTGAGGAAAGTGAAGACGTTGCCGCCCTCGCCGCAACCGAAGCAGTGATAGAGCTGCTTGGAGGGATCCACCATGAAGGACGGCGTCTTCTCGTCGTGGAAGGGGCATAGGCCTTTGAAGTAGCGCCCGGCCTTTTTGAGCTGCACGTAATCCGAGATGACCTCGACGATGTCCACCCGCTCCCGCAGGGCGTCTATGTCCTCGTCCCTTATCCTTCCCCTGGCCATCCGATCTCGCGCCTCACGTCTCCCTGTTCTATCCGTTCACTGGTTTCCCGGCCGCGGAAGTCGAAGCCCCGGGCCGCCATGCGTGCCTCACAGCTCCCCCACCCATACGCGGGGAAGGAAATGCTCGTGGTACTTGCGCATGGCGTAGCGGTCGGTCATCCCCGCCACGTAATCGCATACCCTGACCCTCAGGTCCTCGTCTCCCCCACGGTACTCCTCGGGCAACTCCCCGGGGTGCTCGAGGTAGAAATCGAAGAGGGAGCGCAGAACGGTTATGGCCTTGTCCTCCTCCTGCTTTGCTACCGAGCCTATGTACACACGCCGGAAGAGGAATTCCCGCAACTCGTCCAGGGCGTCCGCCACCCCGGGGCTCAAGCGGATATCGTCCCGGCCGCGGCTCTGCTCCACCATGTCCCTGACCAGGGTGTCTATGCGCTGGTTGTGACGGGTCCCCAGTACCTCGAGGGTGGACCGCGGCAGGTCCGACTCCACCAGGATCCCCGCCCGGATGGCGTCGTCAATGTCGTGGTTCACGTAGGCGATGCGGTCGGCGATGCGCACCACCCTCCCCTCCAGGGTCGCCGGAAGGGGGCTGTTTCCGGTGTGGTTGAGGATGCCGTCCCTCACCTCCCAGGTGAGGTTGAGGCCCTTGCCCCCGTATTCCAGCCTCTCAACCACCCTCAGGCTCTGCTCGTTGTGGCGGAAAGGGGTGGGCGTGAGGTCGTGGAAGGCCTCCTCCCCCATGTGTCCGAAGGGGGTGTGTCCGAGGTCATGGCCCAGGGCGATGGCCTCGGTGAGGTCCTCGTTGAGGCGCAGGGCGCGGGCGATGGTGCGGGAGATCTGGCTCACCTCAAGGGTATGGGTGAGGCGGGTGCGGTAGTGGTCGCCCTCCGGGGCTAGAAAGACCTGGGTCTTGTGCTTCAGGCGCCGAAAGGACTTGCTGTGGATGATGCGGTCACGGTCGCGCATGAAACAGGTGCGCAGGGGGTCCGGCCCCTCCTCGCGCTCGCGGCCGCGGCTGTTCCTGCTGCGCACCGCGTGAGGGGAGAGCCACGCCTCCTCCCGCTCTTCGATCTCCTCCCTGACCGTCATCACCCTGGTCCTCCTCGATCCATGACATCCTCTCACGAGGCCGATCCGGGGCCGCCCGGGCCTCACTGCTCACGCCAGGCCGCCGCGCCCACGCTCCGGACCCCGCCCTTCACCCCCTCATTCCCGGCCTCCCGAGGCCGAGGGCATCGGGTTTGTAGGTTTCGAAGCGCCGCCGCGGGCGCCATGCCCTCCTCGCCCCATGTGCCAGGCCTTGACGCGCGCGCCGCCCCGTCGGCGGAGACGATGCGCCCCTGCCCCGCCCTTCCTCTACGCTCCTCCCGACCTCTTGACCTCCCGGGCCAGGCGGATGCCCAGGATGCGTGCCCTCTCCAGGGCGAAGGCGTCCTCCGCGGCGGGATTCTGGGCGCATACCCCCTGGTGCCCGGCGTCGGTGTCGTCCGTGCCCTCGCCCACGATGCTCATGCCCTGGACGAGCAGCATGTCGTGCAGGGCCTTGAGGGTGGTCTCCTGACCCCCGAAGCGCGCCGCTCCCACGCTCACCGCCCCCGCCGGCTTGCCCACCAGGGAACGCCGGGTCCTGATGGCCCGGGTCTTGTCCCACAGCGCCTTCAACTGGGCGGACACGGTGCCGAAATACACCGGGCTGCCCAGCACCACCGCCGCCGCCCCCTCCAAGGCCTCGCAGGCCTCCCTCAACCCCGCGTCCTTCTCGTGGCACGCCTCCTTGCAGGGGCTGGAGCAGGCCACGCAGAAGGGATTTTTTTGCCCCTTCACGGCATCCATGACGTGCAGCAGCCTCCCTTCCACCCCCTCCGACTGCGCCGCCTCCAGCACCTTGCCCAGGAGTAGTGCGGTATTGCCCTCGCGGCGAGGGCTGCCGTTGATGGCGAGGATGTACATGCGCGATCACCTCTTTTCCGCTTTAAACGCGACCACTTGGATTCTACACCCGCGGTATGTCAATATCGGGCATCTTGCGGTGACCGAGGACGGGATGCGGCCCCCTCCGTATCCCGCGCGGAGGGGTTCCGGCCGGACGCGTGCCGGCGTGCCGCGCCCTCCCCGGCCCCTACGATCCCCGCCGGCGGGGGAGCGGACCTCGCCTCACTCTACCTGGTGGCGTCCTGCACGTCGCCCAGGGCGGCGTGGGCCGCCGCAAGCCTGGCCACCGGCACCCGGAAGGGCGAGCAGCTCACGTAATCCAGGCCCACCTCGTGGCAGAACCTGATGCTGCGCGGGTCGCCGCCATGCTCGCCGCAGATGCCCAGCTTTATGCCGGGATTCGCCCCGCGTCCCAGCTCGCAGGCCATGCGCACCAGCTTGCCCACCCCATCCACGTCCAGGGTCTGGAAGGGATTGTCGGTGAGGATGCCCTCCTCGATATACACGGGGAGGAACTTGGCCTCCGCGTCGTCGCGGCTGAACCCCAGGGTGGTCTGGGTGAGATCGTTGGTGCCGAAGGAGAAGAAGTCCGCCACCTCCCCTATCTGGTCGGCGGTGAGGGCGGCCCGCGGCAGCTCGACCATCGTCCCCACCAGGTAGTCGAGCTTAGTCTGCATGGCCTCGATGACGCCCTCCGCCACCGCCACCGCCTTCTGCCGCTCGATCTCCAGCTCCTTGCGGAAGGCCACCAGGGGGATCATGATCTCCACCCGCGGGTCCTTGCCCTTCTTCTTGAGGTCGCAGGCGGCCTTGATGATCGCGCGCACCTGCATCTCGGTGACCCCGCCCATGGTGCAACCCACGCGGCAGCCCCTCAGGCCTAGCATGGGGTTGGCCTCCGACTCCGCGCGCACCCTGGCCAGAAGCTTCTCCTTTTCCTCGTACTCCTCCCGCTCGCCCGGCACGTGCTTGAGCCTCTCCAACTCCACGCGCAGGTCCACCAGGTTGGGCAGGAACTCGTGCAGGGGCGGGTCCAGCAGGCGGATGGTCACCGGGAGGCCGTCCATGATCTCCAGGATCTCCTCGAAATCCCGACGCAGCAGCGGCTCCAGCTCCATGAGCGCCTCTTCGCGCCCATCCTCGTCCTCGGCGAGGATCATGCGCCTGACGATGGGCAAGCGGTCCTCGCCGATGAGCATGTGCTCGATGCGGCAGAGCCCTATGCCCTCTGCCCCGAAGTCCCTGGCCCTCCGCGCGTCCTCGGGGGTGTCGGCGTTGGTGCGCACCCCCAGGCGCCTGATCTCGTCCGCCCAGGAGAGCACCTTCTCCAGGTTCTCGTCCACCTTGGGCTCGATGAGCTTCACCTCTCCCAGGATGACCTTGCCGGAGGTGCCGTCTATGGTGATGGTCTCCCCTTCCCTCACCACCAGGCCGTTGACCTCGAAGATCCTCTCCGTTTGGTTGATCTTTATCGCCTCCGCGCCGCAGATGCACGGCTTGCCCATTCCCCGCGCCACCACCGCCGCGTGGCTGGTCATACCGCCGTGGCTGGTGAGCACGCCCTGGGCGGCGATGATGCCGTGGATGTCGTCCGGGGTGGTTTCCCAGCGCACCAGGATGACCTTCTCCCCGCGCGAGCCCCTCATCTCGGCGGTATCGGCGTCGAAGACCACCTCGCCCACGGCGGCGCCGGGGGAGGCGGGAAGCCCCTTGGCGATGACCTCGTACTTCGCCTCGGGGTCCAGGCGGGGGTGCAGGAGCTGGTCGAGCTGGTCGGGCTGGATGCGGCTCACCGCCTCTTTCCTGTCGATGAGGCCGGATTCCACCATGTCCACGGCGATCTTCAGGGCCGCGGCCGCGGTGCGCTTGCCCGTCCTGGTCTGGAGCATGAAGAGCTTGCCCTGCTCGATGGTGAACTCGATGTCCTGCATGTCGCGGTAATGCCTCTCCAGCTTGTCCATGACCTGGGTGAGCTGTTCGTACAGCTCCGGCATCTCCGTGGCCAGCTCGTCGAGGCCCTTGGGGGTGCGGATGCCCGCCACCACGTCCTCGCCCTGGGCGTTCACCAGGTATTCCCCGAAACGCTTCGCCTCCCCCGTGGAGGGATTGCGGGTGAAGCACACCCCGGTGGCGGAATCGTCGCCCTTGTTGCCGAAGACCATGGTCTGCACGTTCACCGCCGTGCCCAGGTCGTGGGGGATGTCGTACTGCTTGCGGTAGGTCACGGCGCGCGGGTTGCCCCAGCTCTTGAACACCGCCTGGATGGCCAGGTCCAGCTGCTCGCGGGGGTCGGAGGGGAAGTCGCGCCCCGCCCTCTCGCGCACGATGGCCTTGAACTTTTCTACCAGGTCCTTCCAGTCCTCGGCGGTGAGCTCCACGTCGAGCTTCACCCCCCGCTCCTCCTTCTTGCGGTTGAGCTCCTCCTCGAAGAACTCGCGGCTCACGCCCATGACGATGTCCGAGAACATCTGGATGAAACGCCGGTAGGCGTCGTAGGCGAAACGCTCGTCGCCGGTCTGGGCGGCGAGCCCCTTCACGGACTCGTCGTTCAAGCCCAGGTTGAGCACGGTGTCCATCATCCCCGGCATGGATATGGCGGCCCCCGAGCGCACCGAGACCAGCAGGGGGTCGTCCTTGTCCCCCAGCCTCTTCCCCATCCTCTTCTCCAGGCGCTCCAGGTGCTCGTCTATCTCCTCCGCCAGCCCCTCGGGGTATGCGCCCTCGCGGTAGTAATGGTTGCAGGCCTCGGTGGTTATGGTGAATCCGGGGGGCACCGGGAGCCCCAGCCTGGTCATCTCCGCCAGGTTGGACCCCTTCCCGCCGAGCAGCTTCTTCATGCCGGCGTCGCCCTCGTCGAAGTCGTAGACGTACTTGGTGGATGCCATCTCGCCTTCCTCCTCAAGTCCGATCCCGTGCCCGGGGCCCGGTGGCCCGGTCCTCTCCATCATCGCAACGGCGCCCCTCTCCCCTGGGGATGACGCCGGTATTCCCCCGTTCCCGCCGCCCTGCGCCCGCGGCGCGTCCCCCGCCGCGAAGGGACGCGGTTTCCCGTGGAGGCGTGGGAGAAACGAAAAACAGTCAAATTATATAGGATTTCCGGCCCAAACTCACGCCTTCAATCGCCCTCGGTCACCACCTGGGAGAAGTCGGCGAACTCCAGGAAGAGGGAGGCCACCCCGTTAAGCAGGGCCAGGCGGTTCTCGCGCAGAGCCTCGTCCTCGCCCATGACGAAGATGTCCTCGAAGAAGCGGTCCACCGCCGGCGCCAGCTCCAGCAGCACCCCCAGCGCCTCGCCGTGCTCTCCCGCGTCAAGGTGTGACCGCAGCGGTTCCTGGGCCCACACCAGCCGGGAGTAGAGCTCCTTTTCCGCCTCCTCGCTCAACAGGGACTCCTCCAGCGCCGTTCCGCTCCACTTGCGCGAGAGGTTGTAGCAACGCTCGAACCCGGTGTAGGCACGCTGCAACGAGCCGCGCTCCCGCGCCGCCTGCAGGGTCTCCAAGCGCCGCCTGGCCTCCCAGGGGTCGTGGGGTGCCGTGGGCATCACCGCCGCCACCAGGTCGTAATGGAAGCCCTCGTTGACGAGCATCTGCCTCCAGCGCTGGCGGCAGAACTCGGCCACCTCCCCGGCCACGCCCCCGGGATCCGAGAGGCCCAGGCCCTCCGCCGCGCGCCGCACCACCGCGGCGAAGTCCAGGTGCAGGGAGGCGGAGGTGAGGATGTTCATCACCGCCTGGGCCTGGCGCCGCAGCGCGTAGGGGTCCTCGGAGCCGGTTGGGGCGAGCCCGCTCCCGAAGCAGGCCGCCAGGTTGTCCGCCTTGTCCGCCAGGGAGAGCACCGTGCCCGCGGGCGTGCGCGGCAGCAGGTCGCCCGCGAAACGCGGCCGGTAGTGCTCCTCGATGGCCCAGGCCACCTCCTCCTCCTCGCCCGTGCGCAACGCATATATCCTGCCCATGATCCCCTGCAGGGAGGTGAACTCGATGACCATGGAGGTCACCAGGTCCGCCTTGCACAGCACGGCGGCCCTCTTCGCCCTCTCCTCCACCTCCGCTCCCAGGTGCGCCCGCTCGCAGATATCCGAGCTGAGGGCGGCCAGGCGCATGCTCTTCTCGTAGAGGCTTCCCAGGCGGGCCTGCCACACCACCGCTTTGAGGTCTTCCAGGCGCTCCTCCAAGCCGCGCCGCAGGTCCTCCTGGAAGAAAAAGGCAGCATCCTCAAGGCGCGCCCTGAGCACCCTCTCGTTGCCGCGCCTGATCACCTCCTCCCTGGCGGGGTCGCCGTTGTGCACCACCAGGAAGGCGGCAGCGATGCTCCCCCTCCCGTCCTCCACCGGGAAATAACGCTGGTGCTCCTGCATGGCCGTCTCCAGCACCTCCCGGGGCAGGCCGAGGAAGCGCTCCTCGAAACGCCCCAGGATCACATGCGGGTACTCCACCAGGTCGACCACCTCGTCGAGGGTGTCCTGGGAAGGGACGGCCCGCATGCCCGTGCCCGCGAGGGCCATCTCGATCCCCTTCATCACCGCCGCCCTGCGTTCCGCCTCGTCCGCCAGTACGCACGCCCCGCGCAGTGCCTCCCGGTAGCCAGCGGCATCCCCTACCTCCACCCCACCGGGGGACAGAAAGCGGTGGCCCCTGGTGACGCGGCCCGCGCGCATGCCCTCGAAGGACAGGGGGACCACCTCGGTGCCGTAGAGGGCGAGGAGCCAGCGCACCGGGCGGGCGAACCGGAACTCCCCGTCCCCCCAGCGCATGGACTTGCGGAAAGCGAGGGACCTTATCAGGCCGTCGAGGATCCCGGGCAGCACCTCCAGGGCGGGCTTCCCCTCCTCCTTAACGATGGCGAAGACGAACTCTCCCTTCTCCGTGGGGCGTATCTCCAGGTCCTCCACCCGCAGGCCCCGCGAACGCGCGAAGCCCTCCGCGGCCTTCGTGGGCCTCCCGTCCGGGTCGAAGGCCGCCTCCCGCGACGGGCCCCGGACCTCGGCAACCGCGTCCTCCTGCCTTTCCTCGAGGCCCCTCACCAGCAGGGCCAGCCTCCTCGGGGTGGAGTAGACCACCAGCTCCTCGTAGGCCAGGCGCTCGCGTTCCAGGGCCGCGGCGGCGTTGGCCTCCAGCTGCCTCCTCCCGTCCTGCACCGCTCCCCAGGGAAGTTCCTCGGTCCCGATCTCCAGCAGCAGGTCCCCGGCCATTCAGGAACCCCCCTCCAGCAGCGGAAAACCCAGCTCCTCCCTCTGCGCCAGGTAGGCTGACGCCGCGCCCCGGGCGAGGTCCCGCACCCTGGCGATGTAGGAGGTGCGCTCGGTGACGCTGATCACCCCGCGGGCGTCGAGGATGTTGAAGAGGTGCGAACACTTGAGCACGCAGTCATAGGCGGGGAGGACCAGCCCTTTCGCCATCAGCCTCTTGGCCTCCGCCTCGTAGCGGTCGAAGAGCTCGAAGGTCAGCCCGGTGTCCGCCTCCTCGAAGCAGTATGTGCTCCATTCCACCTCCGCGGTACGCTGCAGGTCTCCGTAGGTGATCTTCTCGTTCCAGCGCAGGTCGAAGACGTTGTCCACCTCCTGCACGTACATGGCCAGACGCTCCATGCCGTAGGTCAGCTCCACCGAAACGGGACGGCAGTCCAGGGAGCCCACCTGCTGGAAATAGGTGAACTGGGTGATCTCCATGCCGTCCAGCCAGACCTCCCATCCCAGCCCCCATGCCCCCAGGGTGGGGGATTCCCAATCGTCCTCGACGAAGCGCACGTCGTGCAGGGAGGGGTCTATCCCCAGGGCACGCAGGGAGTCCAGGTACACGTCCTGCACGTCATCGGGAGACGGCTTGAGGATGACCTGGAACTGGGTGTGCTGGTGCAGGCGGTTGGGGTTCTCCGCGTAGCGGCCGTCCGTGGGGCGGCGCGAGGGCTCAACGTACGCCACCCGCCAAGGCTCCGGCCCCAGGGCGCGCAGGAAGGTGGCGGGGTTGAAGGTGCCCGCCCCCACCTCCACGTCGTAGGGCTGGACCAAGACGCAGCCGCGCCGCGTCCAGTAGGCCTGCAGGGCCATGATCATGTCCTGAAAATACATGCGGTGACCTCCCGGTGCACGGATAGGCTCCCGGTGCACAGATAGGGCTATGATACCAGATAGCCGGCTCGGGTTGACAGCGTGAAAGCCTCGTGTCCCAATCCCTTGCGGATCACAGTAGATCGCGGACGGATCTGGCGTCGGGAGGAACCTGGACGTTCACCTCCACGCCGAAGGCGGGGAAATCGGCGGTGATCTCCAGGCGCGCGCTCTCGGGCAGGAGGGGGATTCCCGCCACCTTGCCCAGGTCGGGGAGTTCGACATCCGCGGCGGCCGCCACCTGCCTGATGATCTCCGCGTCCTTCTGGACGCATACCTCTATGGCGACCCCCGCGCCCTCGAGATATTCAACCACCTCTTCCTCGCTCATGCCCAACGCGGCTCCCACCTCCCGCACGGCGGGAAGGGCGGCGATGGCCGGCAGGTCCGGCTTGACCGAGAAGACCTCGCAGAGGTCATCCCCCACCTTCCTCTCGCCCACCTTCTCCACCTCTTCCGCCGCGGAAACGATCTCGGGCGCGGCGCCAAGGAGGCCGGCCAGCGCGGTCACCGCCTCCTCGTCGACCCCCTGCGCTATCTCGCCTTCCAGAACATACCATTGGCCTCCGAAACGTACATATGCCCTGCCCTCCACATAACGCACCGCGACCTCCATGCCGAGGACGGTGAGCCTCGCCTCCATGTTCCCCGCCTCCATGTCCGCCCACACGTCGCCCTGCACGTTCATGCTCGTGCCCTTCTCGCCCTCCCGGGGGGATACGGACACGAAGAGCTGCGCGTGCGCGCTTCCCGCCTCCCTGGCCGCCTTCGCGGCCGCTTCCAACCTCTCCCGCGGCGGCTGCCCCTTCTTCCCGCACCCGCACAGCCATGCCGGGATCAGAAGCAGGGCGGCCAGACCGAGGGCGAGCGGGATGGCGGCGAGGGCTCTTCTCTTCATCCCCGTGTCCTCCTTCAGCCCTTGTAGAGCATGGCCGGCTCGGGCCTGGTTATCTCCACTTCCTGATTATAGAGGGGGAAGGTGATCTCCATGATCATCTTCACCGTGTAGGAGGAGTCCTCCCCCTCCCCCTTCTCCACCATCTCGATGTTGTAAAGGGTGCGGCGCAGCACCAGGGTCTCCTTGTCGAACCAGTATTCGTAGTTGACGCTGGCGTCCTTCAGCTCCTGCTTGATCTCCTCGATCTTCTGCAAGGTCTCCTCGTCCAGCTGTTCCCTGTCCCCCCTGATCATGTCCAGGAACTGCTGGTTCTCCATGATGGCGTCGAAATTGGGCACCATGGCGATATGATAGCAGTCGCGCCCGTCCACCACCTCGTCCTGGAGGCGGGTGATCTTCTGGAAGTTGTCCATGTATTCAGCGGTGTTGCGGGTGATCTCGGAGATGCTGGGTATGCTCAGGGAGGAACCGGCTGGAAGCTCGTACCAGGTATCGCTTTCCTCCGTGCGGTAATACTGCACCCCCTCGTAGAGCACGTAATCGAACTCCAGGTCGAAGGACGGCCACCTCACGCGGGCCTTCGCGTTGCCGCTTGCCGCGTGGTAATCTCCCTCGCCGTTGAGGGCGACCTCGCTGGTGTAGGCCTGTTTGCCGGTGGGCGGTATCACGAAGGAGTAGTCGAAGAGGTAATGGAGGGTCTTCGCCTCGTCGGTGGCGTTGAGCCCTTCCAGCATGATCTTCTCGGGAGTGGCGTTCTCGGGCAGCTCGCGCTTCAGGAGGCCTTCCCCGCTCTTCTCTCCACAGGCCGCCACCAGCAACGCGGTGGCCACCGCCAGGCAGGCCACCAGGAGGCATGCCCCCTTCCCTCTCTTGCGCATATCCCCTCGCTTTCTCCGCTCCCGTTCCGCCCGGCTCGCCCTAAAAATAGCATAAGGCGCGGGCAAGTAAAAAGGGCGGGCCCGGAGGCCCGCCCGTGGTCTCGGCCAGCTACAACAACTGCGGGTCCCTCCGTTCCAGGCCCTCGGCCTCCACGCCGTTTATCTCCCGCAGGAGCATGAGCCCGGCGTCCCGGTCGGCATCTCCGCTGATGCCGTAGATGCGGGGCGCCATGACCTGCATGAAGGCCTTCACGACCCTCGGGTCGTATTGCACGCCGCTGTAGGCCTGTATCTCCTCCGCGGCCTCCCTGGCCTCCAGGAGCTGGCGGTAGGACCGCCAGGAGGTCATGGCCACGAAGGAGTCGGCCACGCTCAGGATGCGCGCTCCCAGGGGGATGGACTCCCCCTTCAGGCCGTCGGGGTAGCCCATGCCGTTCCACCATTCGTGGTGCCCGCGCACCAGCGGGATGAGCTCCCAGTTGGGGCGTATGGCGGCCAGCATGTCCGCCCCCACCACGGGATGCCTCTTGATCATCTCCCGGTCCGCTGCCGGGAGCTCCACGCCCTTGAAGGCCTGTTCCGAAAGGCTTCCCGCCACCTGCAGCATCCCGATGTCCATGAGGTTCGCGGCCTTTTCGATGAGACGGACGTAGTCGTCGTCCAGTTCCATACTGCGGGCGATCTCCACGGCATAGAAAGATACTCTTTTCCAGTGCCCCTTCATATGGGGCATCTTGCTCTCCAAGCGGGCGTGCAGGTCGTCCACGATGGCCACGAGCTTGGAGACCTCCAGCAGGTCGGTGAGGTCGGCGAGGCGCTCCTGCAGGTCCCTGGTGGTGGCGTTCAGCCGCCGGAATATCTCCTGGGTCTGGCGGCTGTAGGACTTCTCCCGCACGGCGAGATAAGCGATGAAGGCCAGGATGAGCAGTGCGAGGCTTATACGCACCATGTTGTTGAAGTAATCCGACTTGAAGAGGCTGTTGAGGAGCTCGAAGTTGAAGGCGTAGACGATGATCCCTATGCCCAGCACCAGGATCAGGGTCATGGCGAGGTAGAGGACCTCTTTCCTCCCTCTCTCCGCCCGCTGCACGCTCTCCTCGCCTTCGAACGCGACCGGCTCCACGCAGGTCTCCGAGGGCTTCAAGGCATTCTTTTCCCCCATCATCTCGCACCCCTTCTCGTGCCCGTCATACGTTTCGGGTATCGGCCCGGGAGCGCGTCATGACATCCCCCCCGGGGGTGAATATGCCCCGACCCGAGTACTACAGCCGTGGCAGTCCCGGCGGTCCAGCGAGGTCGGGGCGGGGGGCGCGGGCTCAGGATGGGACCCAGTCGCGGCGAGCGTCGATCACGTGCACCACCCTCCAGCCGCGTTCCTGGAGCGCGGCGGCGATATGCCGGCGGTGGCACTTCCAGGGCAGCAGCTCGGCGCATATCAGGGCGCAGGTCGCCCTCTGCGCGAGCTCCTCCAGCTCCTCCAGGCCGGAGAGGAACTCGGGGGTGCGCATGTGCGCTTCATAACCCCCTTTCCGGTATCCTCCCAGCCGGTCTCCGAGCCAGGAATAGGCGATGCCCGCCTCCTCCAGGGCCGAGGCAAGGGGCTGGCGCGAGAAATGTGGGTAGCGCCGGCTGACGGGGAAGGAGCGCACGTCGCAAACCCTGCTTATACCCCGCGCGCGCAGGAGGTCGATGAACTCGTCGAGGCCGCGGGTGCTCGTGCCCAGGGTGAAGACGGTCTTCTCCACCTCTCTTCCCTCCGCCCCCTCCCGTCGGCGCGGCCGCATCTTCCGTCCCTAAAGGGAATAGAGCTCCTCGTCGCTCAGCAGCTCCAGGCCCCTGCCGCGCAGGATGTCCTCCGCCTCCGGCAGCCTGTCCACCTCCACCACCAGGATGGCGGTCCTGCGGTCCTGAAAGACGAACCCGTAGGCGTCCTCGATGTTCACGCCGCTCTCCCCCAGCACGCGGCACACGCGGTGCAGCCCCCCGGGGCGGTCGTCCATGATCACCGCGATGACCTCCTTGAGGTAGGCGGAGAAGCCCTCCCCCCGCAGGGCCTCGAAGGCCTTGCGGGGGTCGTCCACCAGGAGCTTGACCACCCCGTACTCCTCGGCGCCGGAGATGGTTATGGCGCGGATGTTGATGCCCTCCTCCAACAGCACCTCGGTGAGCCTCTCCAGCCTGCCCGGCTGGTTCTGGGCGAAGACGTTGATCTGTTTAGCCATCCCCGGCCCCCTTCGCGTGTTCCCGTCTGTCCACCACCCGCACCGCCTTACCCTCGCCCGCCGGCAGCGAGCCTGGCTCCACCAGCTCCACCCGCGGCGTGACCAGGATCTCCTGCCGCAGCTCCTCCGTGATCCTGCGGCGCAGCTCATGGAGTTCCCTTACCTCGCCGTGCCAGAGCTCCCCCGCCACCTCCACCAGCACCCGCATCTCGTCCATGGACCTCACGGTGTCCAGCACTATCTGGTAATTGGAACCCACTCCCAGCACCCCCAACAGGACCTTCTCCACCTGCATGGGGAAGATGTTCACCCCCTTGACGATGAACATGTCGTCGCTGCGCCCCTTGATGCGCGAGATGCGGCGATGGACCCTGCCGCAGGCGCACTCCCCGGGGTTGACAGAGGCGAGGTCCCGGGTGCGGTAGCGCAGCAGGGGCATAGCCTCCCGGTTGAGGGAGGTGAAGACCAGCTCCCCCTCCTCGCCTTCCTGCACCGGCTCCAGGGTCTCGGGGTCCAGGACCTCGAGGTAGAAGCTGTCCTCCCAGACGTGCATGCCCTGCTGGGCCGGGCACTCGAAAGCCACCCCGGGGCCGCACATCTCCGAGAGCCCGTAGGAGTTGTAGGCCCGCACCCCGTAGCCTTCCTCCACACGCCTCCTCAACCCCTCGGTATGGGGCTCGGCCCCGATGAAGGCGATGCGCAGGTCGGTATCGGCGCGGGGATCCAGGCCCAGCTCCGCGAAGACCTCGAGCAGGTAGAGGGCATAGCTGGGGATGACGTGGACCACGGTGGTATGGAAATCGCGCATGAGCTGGATCTGGCGCTTGCTGTTCCCGGCGCCGGCGGGTATGACCATGGCCCCGATCCTCTCCGCGGCGTAATGGAAGCCCAGGCCCCCGGTGAACAGCCCGTAGCCCATCATGTTCTGGAAGACGTCGGAGCGTCGCACCCCGGTCATGTACATGCAGCGCGCCACCAGGTCCGTCCAGGCGTCGATGTCCGCCGCGGTGTGGAAGACCACCGTGGCCTGGCCGGTGGTCCCGGAGGAAGAATGCATGCGCACCACGTCCTCCAGGGGGACGGTGAGGAAGCGCGTGGGGTCGCCGCCCCGCAGGGTGTCCTTGTCCATGCACGGGAGCGCGCGCAGGTCGCTCAGGGAGCGCACGCGCCCGGGGTCGAAGCCGGCGGCGGCGAACCACTGCCGGTAGAAAGGGCTTCTCGCGCAGCGTTCCAGGGTATCCCGCAGGCGACGCAGCTGCAGGGCTTCTATCTCCTCCCTGGAAAGGAGTTCCATCTCGGCGTTCCAGTATCCGTCTTTCAAGTCTTCCTCCCCACGGGGTCGGGTCATCTATACCGGGTCTCCGGGTTCGCTACTCGATTATAGATCAAAAGGGTCGGCTCTTTGATCCCGTAGGCCCGCTTTCGTTCCGGATCGCGGACCGAAGGGATGGGATATGGCGGTATCCCTCATCACCGCGTTCCCCGCCGCGCGGCCCGGCGGCATGGGGGGTAGCTCCGGGTCGGCGGCATGGCCAGAATCGACAAGTCGGCCATACGCTGGCTCCGATGCGGGCCAGACCCCGGGTGCCTTACCCCCCAGCCTGGGCGAAGCGCACCGCCAGGTGCGGGCCGCGCACCGTGAACCCCAGCTTGCGGTAGAGGGCGATGGCCGCCTCGTTGTCGCGCTGCGTCTCCAGGCGCACGGCCCTGCCCTTCCCCAGCGAGGAAGAGCACACCAGGGCACAGGCCGAGAGCGCGAAGCCCCTGCGGCGGTACTCCGGCATGACGTAGACGCCGCCCAGCTCGTCCGCCCCGGGGGTCATGGCCTCCATCTCCGCCTTGGCCACCGCCATCCCCTCGCTGCGCACCACCGCCGCCGCCCCCTCGTCCACCGCACGCAGCATCTGCGAGCGCAGCACCCACTCCTCCGCGCCGCTGCCGAGCAGCTCCCGGTGGAGCATGGACTCCAGGCGCACCAGGTCATCCAGGTCCTCCTCGCGTGCCGGAACCGCCGGCGCGTGGTCGGGCAACGCGGCGGGCGGATAGAGGGCCATGGTGACCTCCTCCTCGCGGTGCTCGACCCTGCGCCTCAGCTCCGGCAGAGCGTCGAGCAGACCTTCGACCTCCTCCTCGGGACCCACCAGCAGGTAAGGGGGACCCCACAGCTCCAGCGCCCTCTCCGCCAGCCCGCGCGCCACCGCTCGCGGCGCCGCCACCCTCCATACCCCCAGGTTGTTGTGGAACAGGACCCCCGCGAGCTCATCCCCCTCACGCGCTGCCAGGTATCTCCCCTGCTCCGCCAGGCCCATGTCGAAAAGGCCCCAGCGACGCAAGGCCCAGACCATGCGCAGGTTTTCGAAGGCGTCGCGCTCCAGGAACTCCAGCGCCTCCACCATCCGGCCCAGCTCGAGCTCCGCGATCCGCAAACCTTCTCCTCCCTCTCCTACCCTCGCCGTCATCCCCGCCCGCGCGTAACGCGCACGAGCCGGGAGACACGGAAGCTCCTTCACTGCTACAATGGTAGCGTGAACGGAGAGATAGAAAAAAGCGGGATCACGGATTTCGAGTCGCAATATCCCTTCCCACTGGACGGTTTTCAGCGCCAAGCCATCGAGGCCCTCTCACGGGACCGCTCCGTGCTGGTGGTGGCGCCGACCGGATCGGGGAAGACGGTGATCGCCGAATATGCGGTGTGGGCGGCGGAGAGGACCGGCCTCAAGACCTTCTACACCACCCCCTTGAAGGCCCTGAGCAACCAGAAATACCGCGATTTCTGCGCCGTGTACGGGAGCGATAACGTGGGGCTGCTCACCGGCGACAACAGCATCAACGGCGAGGCGCCGGTGGTGATCATGACCACCGAGGTACTTCGCAACATGATCTACGAGCGCTCGCCCACCCTCTACGGCCTGCGCTACGTGGTGCTCGACGAGTGCCACTATCTCATGGACCCCTTCCGCGGCCCGGTCTGGGAGGAGATCATCATCCACCTGCCTGTGGAGGTGAAGATCGTGGGGCTGTCCGCAACCGTCTCCAATTACCGCGAGTTCGGTGCGTGGCTCAACGACCTGCGGGGCGACGTGGAGACCATCTATCACGACCACCGCCCGGTCCCCCTCCGCCATTACTACATGATCGGGGGCATCATGGTGAACCTGCTCTCCTCGCGCTCGCCGCGGGTGGTGGAAGAATACGAGAAGTCGTTCAAGGGGAGGAGGGGGGCGGGGCGTCCCCGAACCAGGCACTTGGTGCCCCGCCGCGCGGACGTGGTGCGTAGGCTGCACAGGTCGGGCATGCTGCCGGCCATCTACTTCATCTTCAGCCGGGCGGGGTGCGACGCCGGGGTGGCGCACTGCATGGAAGCGGGCATAGACCTCACCGACGCCGGGGAGAAGGAACGGATCGAGGAGCTGGCGCTGGCGCGCGTCTCCTGGCTCCCCGAGGAAGACCTCAAGGTCTTCGGCTTCGAGCTGTGGCTGGAGGCCTTGAAACGCGGCCTCGCCTCCCACCACGCCGGCCATCTGCCCATCTTCAAGGAGGTGGTGGAGGACCTCTTCGCGCAGGGGCTGGTGAAGGTGGTCTTCGCCACCGAGACCCTCTCCCTGGGCATCAACATGCCCGCCAAGACGGTGGTGATCGAATCCCTCTACAAGTTCAGCGGCGAGAGCCATGACCTGCTCACCCCCACGGAATACACCCAGTTCACCGGCCGCGCGGGACGCCGGGGCATCGATAAGGTGGGAAACGCCGTCACCCTCTACAACCCCATGGTCCCCTTCTCGCAGGTGCAGAAGCTGGCGGAGGCCGAGAGCCTGCCCATCCGCTCCAGCTTCAGCCTCTCCTACAACATGGCCGTCAACCTCCTGCGCTATTACGACATGGAGAGGGCGGTACACCTGCTCAATTCCAGTTTCGCCCAGTTCCATGCCGACCGCGACGTGGTGCGCCTCGAGCGCACCAAGACCAGGATGGCGCGGCGCATGCGCGCGCACGAGGAGAAGATCGCCTGCGAGCGCGGCGACGCCCTCTCCTATTTCGACCTGCGCGTGCGGGTCTCGCGCATGGAAAAGGAGATCGCCGAGGAGCGCCGCCGCCGCAGGAAGGAACTGGTAAACCGTGAACTGGAGGAGCTGCTGGTCGGCGACGTCATCGTCCTCCACCGCAAGGGCGGCCGCAGGCCGGCGGCGGTGCTGGGGATAGCGGAGGACAAGTACGGCAACCCCCGCCTCACCACCATGGACGACCGCGGCCACTTCCTCAAGGTCTCCTACGGCCAGTTCCCCCTGCCGCCGCAGGTGATCGGCCACCTGGGAAGCCCCTTCCTGCCCGCCGACAGCAAGGCGAAGGAGAAGAAGCTCCGCCAGGCGCTCTCCAACTTCAAGCTCCCTCCCCCCCAGGCATGGGAGGAGGATTCCTTCATCCCCCAGCGGGAGGAGCTGGCGGCGGCCGTATCGGGGCTGGAGGCCATGGAGTGCCATTCCTGCGAGCGCCGCGAGGCGTGTGTGGACACCTGCCGCCAGATCGTGAACCTGCGGGAGGAGATCTCCCGCATCGACCGCCAGATGGAGGCGCGCAGCGACGTGTCCTCGCGAAAGCTGGCGGTCATCACGCGGGTGCTTGAGCGCCTCGGCTACCTGGAGGGAGGGAACCCCACCAGGAAAGGCCTCACCCTCAGCCGCATCTACAACGAGTGCGACCTGCTGCTGGTGGAATGCCTGGAGGAAGGGATCTTCCACGGCCTGGACGCGGCGGAGACGGCCGCCTTCGCCTCCATCTTCGTCTTCGAGTCGCGCGAGGGACCCGGGCCGCGCCGGCCCGGCATGCGCGGGCGCGGGCGCGAGGTGCCGCCCCCTTCCTCCATCCCCACCCCCGCTCTGGAGGAGGCCCTGGCCCATGCGCGCTCCCTGGAGGGGAGGATAAAGACGCTCGAGACGCGGGAAGGCCTGGACCTGCTGCGCGCCGCCGATCCCGGGTTCATGCGCGTGGTGCACGACTGGGCCTGCGGCGAGAGCCTGGAATATATATCCTCCACCTATCCCCAGTACTCCGCGGGGGATTTCGTGCGCTCCATGAAGCAGGTGCTCGACATCTTGCGCCAGATCAAGGAGGTGGCGGAAGACCCCGCCATCTCCAGGAAGGTCTCCGAGGCCATGGACCTCATCCATCGCAGCATCGTCGCCTACACCAGCGTGGTGGACGCGGTGGAGGAAGAGCTGGAGAGCGAGCCCCTGGCGCGGTGACGGACGCCTGGCGGTGGCGGCCCATTCCGGTGCCCGGAGGCGGAGAAATGGGACACTCGCCCGCAGCGCCTGCGGGAGCGAGGCCTCACAACATCCGGACAGACCCCGCGTGGACGGAAGAACGGCCGCCTCGCCGATCCGCTGACGCCGGAAAGCGGTTCAAGGGGTTACCCCGAAGTGCCGATATGTTAGAATCGATATATAGTGTTTCCTTTTTAAGGTAAGAGTGGCGAAAGTAAACAAGGGGGACTGGCGATGAAGAGGACAGCGCTTATCGGCCTCCTCTGTCTTCTCCTTTCCGGCCTGCTGGTCGGTTGGGCCTGGGCGCAGGGAGAGGGAGGTACCGCCGCGGAAGAGCAGGCCGTCGCGGAAAAGCCCGCGGAGGAGGCAACCTTCGAGGAACCGACCATGCCCTACCGAGACTGGGGCGACTACCGCTACATCTTCACCGGCGTGGCGCCTTCCGCGGACCTCGACCCGCAGAGCGTGATCATGAACTGGTTCACGCCCGATCTCTACAACGCCAACTGGAGCCATGCCAACTACGTGCACCTGCGCGTCACCGTGCAGTGGCACCGCAACGAACGTTCCCTCGATTACATGCCCCTGCAGCTCATCCTGCACAGCGGCGGGCGGTCCTTCATCCTCTTCGGGAAGTCCAACGCCGGCCAGTCCTACCTGTGGCGGCGCGGTAACCACTACGGCAACGACGTGGGCGCGCGCTATCCCGACCACGTGGGCGACGATGCCAGGGTCATCTTCACCTTCGACACCAACGGAGCGGCCATAGACCCCTACAACTCCTACATCGAGGTGAGGGGGATCCTGGAGGTGTGGGACTGGAACGCCCGCAGCAAGCTGTACGTGGACAAGGCCCTGGAGAGCCATTACTGGTACCGCTACGGCAGCTCCTACTTCACCTATACTCCCCTGGGCAGCATACCCCTGGCGGAACTGCTGCCCAAGTAAGCGGCCGGAACAGTTGCGGCACGGAGGCCGGGCGAGCGCCTGGCCTCTTTTCTATCCCCCACCCGGCCAGGCCCCGGATGCCTGGAGCCGAGCGCCGGCCTCGGCATCGCGCTTGGGACGGCACGTCCGGAACCCGGGGCCCGTGGGCCTATCCCTTCATCCGCACCCCGGGTGAGGCGGTCCCCCCGTAAACGAAGGGGCGGCGCTGGTCGATTAGGGATAGGGACGAGGATAATATAGGCAAGGCGTCATCGCGGTACGCCGCCCCGCGGCGGCCGCGCCGGGGTGGAGAGCGGAGCGATGCAACTGGAACGCAGGCTTGCCTGGCTTCTGACGGTGGCGGCGGCCGTTGCCGTGCCCGTCCTGGCGGTGATCATCCATCTCCCCCACCGGGAGGAGATGGACCACTCAGTGCTCTATCTATGCCTGGCCGCCGTGGCCGTGCTGGTGACCGCGCAGAACCTGGTGCTGCTCTACCCCAGCAGGCAGGGCAAGCTCTTCCCGCGCCTGCCCGACCTCTTCGTGGGCCTGCTCTTCTACCACTTCATCATCTGCACGGCCGTGTATTTCAGCGGCGGGGTGGAGAGCCCTCTATTCCCCGCCGCGCTCATCGGCCCCATCGCCGCGGGTCTGGCCTTCGAGCTGTCGGCGGCGGGAGCGAGCACGGCCGCCCTGGCGGCGATGTACGCCGCGGTGGTCCTGGCCCGCTCCGGAGCCGAGAGCGCCGTCCTGCAGCCCCTGGCGCTGAACCTCTCCTTCCTCGCCCTGGCCTGCCTGATGTCGAACCGCCTCTCCCTGGAGCTGCGGCGGCAGGAGCAGTCGCGGGACGAGGTGGAGAGCCTGGGCGAGTTCATCCGGCGTCTGGAGAAGGCCAAGTCCGAATTCGTCTCCATGGTCTCCCACGAGCTGCGCACCCCCCTGACCTCCATACGGGGGTTCAGCGAGATCCTGGAGAGCAAGGACCTGGAGCCGGAGAAAAAACAGGAGTTCTACCGCATCATCCTTAACGAATCCGAACGCCTGTCCCGCCTCATCAACAACCTGCTCAACCTCTCCAGGATCGAGGCGGGGATCGAGCTCAACCGCGATATGACCGACCTCGCCGAGCTGCTGCGCGAGGACATCGATCTCTTCCAGTCCCAGACGGATATCCACGAGCTGAGATATCTCGGTTCCCAACCGCTTCCCCCGGTCTACTGCGACCAGGACCGCATGCACCAGGTGATAAAGAACCTCCTCTCCAACGCCGTCA
The DNA here is from genome assembly GCA_014360645.1 of Actinomycetota bacterium. Lineage (NCBI taxonomy): Bacteria > Bacillati > Actinomycetota > Actinomycetota bacterium. The sequence continues at coordinate 65,353 of JACIXD010000018.1, forward strand.
AGTACTCGCCCCAGGGCGGCCTCATCGAGGTGGATACCGGCGTGGAGGGTAAATACGTCACCGTGTCCGTGACCGACCACGGCATCGGCATCCCCCCCGAGGACCTGCCGCACATCTTCGAGCGCTTCCGGCGCGCCGAGAACCAGGGGCAGTGGGGGATCACGGGGACGGGCCTGGGTCTGGCCATCGTCAAGCACCTGGTGGAACTGCACGGGGGAAAGATCAGCGTGAGGAGCGAGCCGGGGAAGGGCAGCACCTTCACCGTGTACGTTCCCATAAGGGGGTTGTAGGTGTACGCGTTGCCGCCGGCATCCGGAGCCGCGGGAACTTCGCCGCGCCGGCCCCGAGTCAGGGTCACGGCTCGGGCAGCGCCGGGCACGGCGCCCCCCTGCGGCTCTCCCCGCGGCGGAGAAAGCGGGCCAGGAGGTGGTTGAGTTTGTACCGCCATAACCTTCTCCGTATGCTCGGCGGCCTGTGGTGGGCCTCCATGGTGCCCGTCGCCGCGCTGCTCCTCCTCCCCCATACAACAGCGATCCGTTACGACATGGCGCTCCTCTCCCTCTTCGCCATGCTGGTCCTCAGCCTCTCCGCCGCCCTCCTCCCCTACCGCGAAACCCCCCGGGGGCGCGGGTTCGGGCTGCTGGTGTGGTGCTCCGTCCTGGCGCTGTCCCTGCTCGCCTGCGCGGCGGTCCATTACAGCGGTGGGGCCAGGAGCCCCCTCTTTCCTCTTCTCCTGCTGGTGACGGCCTTCGGCTCCGGCCTTTTCCCCTCCACCGGCGCCGCCGCCCTCCTCACCGGCCTCTCGGCCGCCGCATACCTGTTCACCGCGCTCCTCCTCTCCCGTCCCCAATCATCTGACGCGCAGCTCATCGCCGCGCAACTGTTCTTCCTCCTCCTGGTTTCCTTGCTGGTGAACCGCGCGGGGGCGGAGAGCAGGAGGCAGGCCATGGAGAGAGAGCGGGCTATGGAGGAGCTGCGCTCCCTCTCGCAGATGGACAGGGCGGCCTCCTCATTCGTTTCCGCGGTGAGCTTCGAGATGCGCACCCCCCTGACCTCCATCCTCGGGTTCAGCGAGATGCTGGTCTCGCGGAAGCTGGAGCCGGAAAAGGAGCGCGAATACGTGGAGATCATCGCCAGGGAAGCCCAGAACCTCTCCCGGCTGGTGGAAGACCTCCTCGACATATCGCGCCTGGAATCGGGCAAGCTGCAGCTCCAGAAGGAGGTGGTCGGCCTGCAGCGCCTCCTGGAGGCGAGCATGCCCCTGCTGGAATCCTCTCCGGAGCCCATGCGGGTGGAGGTGAACGTCCCCTCCGACCTCTCCCCGCTCATGGTGGACGCCCAGCGCATGAAGAGGGTCTTCGACTCCCTCTTCGGCTACATAAGGAAGAAATCCGGGCCCGGTGCGGAGGTGAGGCTCTCGGCCAAGAGCGAGGAGGGGGAGGTGGTGCTCACGGTGAACATGAGGAACCGCGACGCCGGCGGCCGTCAGCCCGACGGCTCCAGGATCTTCCCTCCCCTGGGTGGTGTGGAGGAGGGAGACCTCGAGCTGGCTATCGCCAGGAGGATCGTCCAGGCCCACCAGGGCAGCCTCAGCCTCATCCCCACCTCCGGCGCCTGGTTCACCATCGTGCTGCGCCTTCCCGAGCTCACCGTGGGGGACTTCCTCCCCGCGCCCTCGCCCGCCCTCGACCGCGGAGCCGCCGGCAGCGGAGAACTTTGAGCACGGGCGTCTGCTATCCTTAGGGCATGATGGAGACGACATGCGAGCACGGCGTGGAGATGGTAGAGGGGCGATGCCGCATCTGCGGCGACCGCACCGAGATCCTGCGCCTGACGGAGTTCAACCTCAAGCTGTGCAAACACTGCTTCCTGAGGTTCTACGAGCGCCGCGTGCGCCGCGCCCTGGAAAAACATGCCATGGCGGGAGAGGGAGACCGCGTGGCGCTTGCGGTCTCCGGGGGCAAGGATTCCACCGCCCTGCTCTTCGCCCTCAAGCGCCTGGGCACGGTGATGGACTTCGAGCTCCGCGCCCTCCATTTCCACCTCAATATGGGAGAGTACTCGCGCCTCAACCTGGAGATGGTGGAGGCGCAGGCGGAGCTTGCCGGCGTCCCCCTGGAGGTGGTGCGCCTCGACGACCTGGGACTGCGCGTGCAGCGGGTGAAGGGTTGGAATGCCTGCGCGGTCTGCGGGGCCATCAAGCGCTCTCTGATGAACCGCGAGGCCAGGCGCATGGAGGCCACCGCGGTGGCCACCGCCCATACCCTGGAGGACGTGCTGCTCTTCACCTTCAAGAACCTGCTCTCGCGCAAGTACTACGTCCCGCAGCCCGTCCTTCCCCCCACCGGAGGCCTGCCGCGAAAAGTCAAGCCCCTCGTCTACACGCCGGAAAGGCTGAACCTGGCCTACTGCCGCCTGCGGGAGGTCCCCGTATTCGAGGACAAGTGCCCTGAATGGACGCCCCGCGGCCACGCCCTCAAGGGGGTTTTCGAGCACATGGAGGAGGTCATGCCCTCCGGCAAGCTCCAGCTCCTGCTCTCCCTCATGCAGGCGTTCCCTCCGCAGTGGGAGGAGGTGGAGAGTCCGCGCCGTCCCTGCGCGCGCTGCGGCGAGCCCTCCGCCCAGGGTTTATGCGCCCTCTGCCAGCTCGCTGAATGGTTCTCCCGCCGCCCCCGAGAGCGGGATGGGGGAGAGCGCGGCTGAACCGCGGCCTCCCCGAAAGGGGCGGGCGCGCCTCTCTATCTCATGGTCATGGAGCGGGCCGGGGGGACGGTCTATAATCTTATCGGAGGCGCATACCGCGAGAGGGAGGTACCGCATGCAGATCATCGACACCCACGCTCAGCTCTGGACGGAGGAAGCCATAATGTCGATGCCCGAATCCATGCGCCAGGGCTACCTGCGCATCTTCGGGGAAAACCTGCCCAAGATCGGCGATACCCTCGAGGACATGGACGCCGCGGGGGTGGCGAAATCGGTGATCGTGGCCATCGACGCGGAGACGCGCTGGGGCTACAAGGTGAGCAACGAGCTGGTGGCGCAGACGGTGGCCGAGCACCCCGACCGCTTCATCGGCTTCGCCAGCGTGGATCCGCGCAAGGGCGTGCTGGCGGTGCGGGAGCTGCGGCGCGCCGTCGAGGAGCTTGGCCTGCGCGGCCTGAAGCTCCTCCCCCACCTCCTGGAGCTCAGGCCCAACGACCGCGAGATGTACCCCGTTTACGAGGCGGCGAGGGATCTCGGCATCCCCGTGCTCTTTCACGCCGGCACCCAGTTCCACACCGGCACCAAGCTGAAGTACTGCATGCCCGTGGACATGGACGAGGTGGCGGTGGACTTCCCCGACCTCAAGATCATCATCGCCCACTTCGGATGGCCGTGGTACGAGGAGACCATGACCATCTGCCAGCGCAACCTTAACGTGTGGTTCAACATCGCGGGCTGGGCACCCCGCCACATCCCCGAATTCGTGGTCCGTTACATGGACCGCGTGCTCTCCCACAAGGCTCTCTTCGGCAGCGATTATCCCCTGGTCTCCCGCCGGAGGATAGTCGAGGAGCTGAAGGGGCTGGGGCTGAAGGAGGAGACGCTGCGGCGTCTCCTGCACGACAACGCCGCGCAGCTTCTCGGCCTGCAGGAATGACGCGGGGATGCCGATGATTTCCGTATGAGCCGCGGGACGTAAGGTCCCGCGCGTGAGACCGGGAAGGAGATGAACATGGCCTACTGCCAGAAATGCGGCAGGGAGATGTCGGAGGGCGCCGCCTTCTGTCCCGCGTGCGGGGCACCCGCGGCCGCCGGCGCTCCGTCCGCGCCGCCGCCTTCCGCAGGCCCCGCATCCGCGCCCCCCCCACCGCCGGGGACGCAGCCGCCCCTTGGGCAGTACCCCGCGGGAGCGCCGCCCGCCCATGTACCCGGAGTGGTGCCGCCTCCGCCCGCGAGGAAGAGAATGGGTTCGGGCTGGAAGGCTGCGATCATCATCGTGGTCTCCATCGTCGTAGTGGTGGCGGTGGGAGCGGTCCTGCTGGGCGTCCTGGTCTTCAGGGCGGTCAAGGCTCCCGTGGACGTCACCAACCAATACATCGAGGCGGTGAACGACGGAGACGCGAGCGCGGCCTGGGAGCTCCTGCACCCGTCATCGCGTTTCAAGCGCGACTACACCTTGAGCACCTTCAAGTCCCAGGTCATCGAGCCCACCACCAGGCTCAAGAGCTGGAACGCCAACGAGGTGGAGGTGAAGAACGAACGCGCCGAGGTCGGGGTGGACATGGAGGACGTGGAAGGAGAGAAATTCAGGGTGGTCTTCGACCTCCGGAAATACGGCTCCGAGTGGAAGGTGTTCGATTACTCCCTGGATTGAGGGCCGCTCGCTCAGGCGGCGGGGCGCTTTGAGATCCGGGGTCGCCACCGGGAGTCCAGGGAGCTCAGGCCTCGAGAAAGGAGAGCACCTTCTCCACCAGTGCCTCTATGCCCGCGCTCTTGGGGACGAATTCGCTCGCACCCATCTTTTTCAACTGCTCGATGCTCTGGGTGCGCGTGAGCACGGAGTTGACGATGATGGGGGTGTCCATGGTCGCGCTGTCCTGCCGCAGCCTTTTCAACACCCACATGCCACTGCGCCGCGGCATGTGGATATCGAGGATGATGAGGTCGGGACCGAGGCGGCGCGCGATCTCCACGGCGTTGCCGGCGTCGAGACAAATGTAGGTCTTGAGCCCCCGGTTGTTCAGCACTATCTCGGCCAGCCTCGCTATGGAACGGTCGTCCTCGATAACCAGCACCGTTTTCTCGCCCATCCATACGAGTATATCCGCGCGCGGCCATCAAGGTCAAAGAGAGCGGCCGCGGGGAAAGCCGTCTTTCTTCATCTATCCGCCGTTCTTCCGGGAGGCGACCTCGCGCCCCCCGGACTCTCGCCAGCTAAAGGCGACGCGGCGGTCTCGGTAACCAGGCGGCACGGGCGCCGCCTCTTCGCAAGCATGGTCGAAAGGCTCAGGGGGGCACGCGACTCGCTTCCGTATCGACCGGTTCAGGGGGGAATCACCGCACAGGTCCCGGTCCCTGCTGAGCTCGAGCCTCCTCGGCGGACTCCGGACGGCACGGGCGCATGTTCGCGGTGACGTCAGGAGGCATTCCTTCTTTCCCGCGCGGCCATTTCGGGCTCTGCGTCCGTGAACGATTCCCGTGAGAGGGGTATCCCGGCATGGAAACGACCGTTGGACGCAGCAAGGCCCTCCGCCGTCCTACCTTCCGCCCTCCCGGTCCGCGCACATTAACCGTGAGGGCGGATCACGCGGAAGGCCCCTGCTGCCTTCTCTCTATCCGCTAACGCTGCTACTTCTTCGCCGGCTTCTTGGCGGCCGTCTTCTTGGCGGGCTTCTTGGCCGCTGCCTTCTTCGCCGGCTTCTTGGCGGCCGTCTTCTTGGCGGGCTTCTTGGCCGCTGCCTTCTTCGCCGGCTTCTTGGCGGCCGGCTTCTTGGCCGCCGGCTTCTTGGCGGCCGTCTTCTTGGCGGGCTTCTTGGCCGCTGCCTTCTTCGCCGGCTTCTTGGCGGCCGGCTTCTTGGCCGCCGGCTTCTTGGCGGGTTTCGTAGCCATCTTTTCACTCCTTTCCTAGGATTTCTCTAATAGACTTCGCCCTTATCTCTTTTTTTCCTTCCGGGTAATCGTCACCGATAGAACAGTCGTCTCCACATGGTGATGGATGACGGAGGTGCTGCAGGAGTCCGTTATATCGTCAATATGGCAATATATGGCAGTATATCACTTCCATGTCCATGGGCGGATAGTGAGAGTATGGAACACAAGATCGACGACCGCTATGCGATATTCGCTCCAGAAATAGGAAGCATACTTCCGGGCAAGTCCACGCGGGCGATCGATGAGCCGGACATCCGCCCTTATGAAATGGCCTGTCCTCTGGCGGCATCGATACCGGTCATCCGCACAAGGCGGGAAAGAGTCCGGGTTAGTGCGGAGAAATATCAGGATGGCCGGCAAACGTCATCGCAGGCAGCCCTTCAGCAGGGGTCGTAATCGCTCTCCCTGCCCGCCTCGGCCAGGTAGGCGGCCAGGATCCCCTCCAGCTCGGCGCGGCCGAAGTCCGGCCAGAGCACGGGAGTCACCACCATGCGGGAACGCGCCAGCCTCCAGAGCATGAAATTGGAGATCCGCATCTCCCCCGCCGTCCTGATCAGCAGGTCGATATCCGGGAGCTCCGGCGCATAGAGGTGAAGAGATACCGCCGCCTCGTCGACGTCCGCGGCGTTCATCCTTCCCGTCTTCACCTCGGCCGCCAGCCTGCGCGCCGCGTCGAGTATCTCTCCCCTGCCCCCGTAGTTGAAATTGATGTTCAGGTTGAGGCCCCGGTTGGATCGCGTGACCTCGTACGCCATGTCGAACCAGGCCAGTATCTCCGGCGGGATGCGCTCGCGACTGCCGATGTGGCGTAGGCGCACGCCCAGGCGCATGAACTCCTCCATGCGCTTTCGCAGGACCTCCCGGCTCATGTTCACCAGGAAGCGGACCTCCTCCTCGGGGCGCTCCCAGTTCTCGGTGGAGAAGGCGAAGAGCGAGAGGACCTCCACCCCGCGCTCCGCGCAGACCCTCACCGCCTCCATGATCGACTCCTCGCCGCGGCGGTGGCCCTCTATCCTCGGAAGCCCGCGCATCTTCGCCCAGCGGCCGTTGCCGTCCATGATGATGCCGATATGGCGGGGGTACGCGCCGGACAAGTCACACCTCCCGGACGTCGAGGACACGCGAATCGATTATATCGGATAAAGGGGGAGCCGGGCACGGACCGCATGACGCGGGGCAGCAGAGGAAAGGGGTCAGGGGGGAAGACAGCCGCGGGGGCGCGGCGGGGCGGCGGACGTCGCAGTGCGCACATCCCCGGCGCCCCGCGGAAACCACACGTTTCCAAACGCAAAGATGGCGCAGCGCGCCCTTGACCGATACCCGGAATCGGATCCTTTTCCCGGTCCCGGCCGCTGCGTTTCGGGTGCAGCTTCACGCGGTCCCTGTGATATGAGATCACGCGGTTGCCGCGCGTAAGGATCGCCCTCCGGAAAGCGGCCGGCCCCGGATGAGCGGTGGCCGTACGGGCAACTCGCGCTCAAGAAAGCGGCCTTCTTACCGATATAAAAGAACGACGTCCTGAAGGGAAGGCGAGATGTACCGGACCGGGAGACCCAGCGAAGCAAGATGATGGAAGCGAACGAACCGGGTGGGGAAGCGCGCCAGACTCCCGCGAGGCGCAGGTTATTCCGCAGCTTTTTCACCAAGAAGCTGGAGCGTAAGTTCGAGGAGAAAGGCCTGGAGGTCCCCCAGCAACTCCTGAACATCATGGACGTCCCCTTCGAGGCGTTCACCCCCGAGGACAGGGACCTCTACGAGAGCAAGATCAAGCCCCTGGCCTTCGTCTTCGCCGAGCATCTCATGGAGGTCTACGAGTCCATGGGGAAGCCGCGGCGCGGCTGGGAGGAGATGCTGGACCGCCTGGAGCCCTCTCCCATCAAAGTGCTCGCGGCCCTGGTCCTGCACGAGGACGAGAAGGCGGAGAGCCTCCTCGAGGAGCCCGACCACATGGAGGCACCCCCCGACAACGGCAGGCGCGTGGAGAAGATCAGCGTGCGCGTCTACCGGGAGAAGGGACCGTCGCGCGAGCGCTGGTGGGAGAAGAAGATCTTCTAGCGGCTGTGCCCGCACCTGCAGCCACCCTGAGGACGAGCGGCCTTATCCGTGGAGGAGGCCGGTAAGGCGTGGGAGAGGGCATCCCATCCGCAGACGATCCCGCGGACGGGCGGCCCCGGCCCTGACCACCCCTCCCCCGCCTTGCCCCCGCTCCGGGGGTGGCATAGATTTATCTAAACATTGCATATACGCCTGCGCATGCCGAAGGCGGAGCGTACGAGGCGGGCCGGTTTGTGCGCGTGGATACCCTTACCTCGCAGGCGGACACCGCGGGAAAGGTATGTGCCGCGCGCGACCCGCCCGGTAAAGGGCGACGCCACGGGACGCATCTACGGGAAAAGGAGGGGACATGGACAGGGAAGATGAACTGCGCGAACTCATCGTGGAGATCGGAAAGAGGGTATGGCAACGCGGCATGGCCTCGGCCAACTCGGGCAACATATCCGCCCGCCTCGACGGGGATACGGTGATCATTACCCCCACCCTGGTGAGCAAAGGGTTCATGCTGCCCCGGCAGCTGCTGTCAGTGAACATGGAGGGAGAGGTGCTGAGCGGGGAGGGTTATCCGACCACCGAGACCCCCATGCACCTCCGCCTGTACCGGGAACGCGAGGACATCGGCGGGGTGGTGCACGCCCATCCCCCCGTGGCCACCGCCTTCGCCGTGGCCGGAAAACCCCTCGACCTGCACCTCATTCCCGAGGCGGTCATCTTCCTCGGCGAGGTCCCCCTGGTCCCCTTCCATCCCCCCGGGAGCCCGGAGCTCGCGGAGGCCATCGTGCCCTACCTCGCGGACCACGACGCAGTGCTGCTTGAGAACCACGGCGTCCTCTGCTGGGGCAGCGACGTGGAGCAGGCCTACCACCGCCTGGAGACGGTGGAGTTCTGCGCCCAGGTGACCTTCACCTCCCAGCAACTGGGCGGGGCGAGGGAGCTCCCCGCCGAGCCTCTGGAAAACCTTCTCAACCTGCGCCGCATGATGAAGGGCGGCGGAAGATAGAGGCGGCGCTCCCGCGCATCTCCCGCTACCCCGCCGCCGGCGGGGCGGAGCGGGCCGCGCGCCGGACGGGCGGACGGAGAGATGCCGGCAAATCAAGGGAAGGGTTAAGGGTGGTTTTACCCTCGCGACGGGCGGCCGGACCGAGAGATGCCGGCAAAGGCCTAAATAATCCTCGCCTGAGGCCCGAGAATATGGTTGAAGGGCTTGCGTCCAAGGTGTGGAAACATAAGAGCGAGGGAATATAGAGAGAAAAGATGTGACGATAGTGCAACCGGTCGGCTTGGAGCAGACATTTCAAGCTGGTTTGTGTTGCCTATCCTTGTTCAGTTAAAGGATAATGTAATCGCTGGACTGGGCCGGCTGGAGGAGGTGATGCCACGCGAACTTCGGTTTCCGGGCCTTTAGCCCCATCGCCGAAGGCCGGACCACCTTCGGAATAGACTTTCTTTCGGGCGTCGGCTTCGAGGCAAGAGACCTGTAAGGGGGGGTTGGTATGAACAAGATGGCGCGCAACGCCATCCTCGCGGTCGTCCTGGCCGTGGTGGCATTCTTCTGGATCTGGCTCTTCGACTATTTGGGCGCCAAGGCCTACTGGGTGGCGCTGGTCTCCTTCGGGGTGTGCCTGGCCTACGGCCCCGCCCTGGCCCGCTCCCTGCCCTGGATGACCCTGGGCAGCGTGATCGGGGTGCT